>JAYKJC010000801.1:0-2597 GCA_035285885.1 Leptolyngbyaceae cyanobacterium
GAACCGTTGCGGGAGCCTCTGGCTCCAATTTGAACGGGAGCCAGAGGCTCTCGCGGGCATTCCCAGCGAGACGCTGGGAACAAGGAATACGCTAAACAAGTACTCGCCTGTGGCGACCGTTTTGCCCCCTGCACGTCCATACTGAGAATTGATGGCAGATCGGAGGAGATTTTTATTTATTTTTGAGAATAAAACACTCCAGACTCAAAACATAAAGACTAGCCGGAGCGTTAGAGGCTGAAAACTTAAGGGCTGTGCCGCTGATGAGTTAGACACCGAGGGCAATTGAACTGGAGTGATCTCGATGCGCTCAATGAATTCACGAAAATAAAATCGCCGCTCTGCTTCCGATAAGTCTAGCCAGAATTGAGGAATAGAAACCGTTTGGGCGATCGCCATCAAGTTGACCGGCGGAAGCTGATCCCGCCGCTGTCGGAGATCAGCAATTTCGGTGCGCACGGTGTAGGCTCGTAACTCGGCTGTATCAGCATCTAGAATTCCAGCCTCCTGAAGCTGAGGAAGCTGTTGGAGAATGGCCTCTTTGGCGGCAATTTGCTGCTGAATCATGGCCTTAAGGCCATCCAGATCTGGCAATGTGGCTTTGGCGATCGCCTGCGGCAGCTCCGTGCAAATTGTCTCAATCGTCGCATTGAAGACCTGGTCATAGGGGATGGAGCGGCAGGGAGTACGGGGGAGTGGTTCTTCTGATGGTGATGAAGGGGAGGGTGACGTGTCCTCTGGTCGGGTTGATTGAAGTGCCGACACGGATGTTATTCGATAGGGGCAGGCCACGGGAGTGAGGTAGAGATAGGCTTTCGACCCTTTCTTGCGGGAGGTGGTGCGAGTGATTTTCATGGCCGATTGGCAGGTGCCGCAGGTCACGAGTCCAGCGAGCGATCGCGGCGCACTGGCCGTTCGAGCAGGCAACTTGCGGTTGCGTCTCAGCAGTCGATCCACCTGGGCCGCTTCATCACGGGAAATGATGGGCGAATGCGTATCGGGCACCACGTCCCCATTACGATAGGCCAGGTCACCTCGATAAACCGGACTGCTCAACCACCGCTGTCCCGTCGAGACAGAAATGGTTTTGTTATATTTCTTCGCCAAATATCGGACGCTGCCCCGCAGTGACCCATAGAGCAGAAAATGCTCCACGAAGTCTTTCACCACAGGAGCCGTGCTGCGATCGATGGCGTAGCGTTCTTTCCCGCGACGATATCCATAGGGAGCCTTGCCCGGTGGCGGCAGGGCTTTCACCCGATTTCGTGCATGGCCGAGACGAAGGCGTTGAGAATTCTGGCGCTGCTGCAACGTCTGAAAGAGGGTCAGCAGCGAGGAGGGGTCAGGCTTCGGTTCTATTGCGGTGGTTTGTACAGTTTGCTTAGAATGCGCTGGAAATTCAGTGTCGGGGTCTAGCGATCGCACCGTCACCCCAAGCTTCTGAAACTGCTGGAGGCGATCGCCCACTTCGTCTACCGTGTCTCCCAGATCATCCAATCGCTGAAGCACCACTTTTGTGATGCTGTCGTCTGTGATGCTGTTGTCGTTCCCATCGTTAGGTGCGGCGCAATCTTCGAGTAACTGTTGAAGCTGGAGGCGATCGCCCAAATCGTGATAGACACGGGTAATCAATTCTCCCTCAAGGTCTTGCCAGGTGATGGGTTCAGGAGAAGAGTCGAGAAATGGATGGCTGTAAGCATAGGCGACAGTTACCATCAACGCGAATTCCTTACTGCAATTCTCCGATCATAACGGTCACGGCTTGTCCGCGCAGGAAGACGCGATCGCCTCCGTCATACCGAACTTTCACAACACCCCCCCGTGCCGATGCCTGATAGCCGATCATTTCGTTTTTGTGGAGGCGATCGCGCCAGAAAGGTGCCAATGCACAGTGAGCCGACCCCGTAACTGGATCTTCATCAATGCCACAGTTTGGCCCAAAGAACCGAGACACAAAATCATACGCCTTTTCATCAGCTTTGTTATCGGCACGACTGGTGACAATAACCCCCTTGAATGGAGCCTGGGCTAGCACTCTAAAATCGGGCGAAAGCTGTCGCACCTGGGCTGCCGTTTCTACTTCAACCAGCAGGTAACCGACCTGGTTGTCGTAAGCGGCGACAGGCGAAAGCTGGAGACTACTCACTACAGCCTCCGGGCACGGAATCGACTTGAGATGGGCGGCGGGAAAATCAAGCTCAATCCAATCGCCCGATTTTTGCGCCGAAAGAATCCCACTCCGAGTTGAAAAAACAGCCGTGTGATCTGGTGAAAGATGCCCCTCACTCCACAACACATGGGCACTGGCCAGCGTCGCGTGACCACACAGATCAACCTCTGTCGTTGGAGTAAACCACCGCAAATTGAAGCCATCCTCCTGACGGAGCAAAAAGGCGGTTTCCGACAAATTCATCTCCTGGGCAACCTGCTGCATCCAGTCGTCGGGCTGTGGCTCTGACAAAACGCAGACAGCCGCAGGATTGCCGCTGAAGGGACGATCAGTAAAGGCATCGACTTGACTAATGCGTTGGTTCACAGTGATTGTTGAATATAAGTGACATAGCAATCCTAAATGAAATGTGAGAGGTGGGGCGGGC
>JAYKJC010000802.1:0-1243 GCA_035285885.1 Leptolyngbyaceae cyanobacterium
TGGAACAAGTGGAAGAGTTGATTCGAGTATGTAAGAACACAATGCCTAAGTAAAGGAAACTCGTCATGAAGAAGTATTTCGTCTCCACTAGAGGAGACATTAATGAATATGAGGTCCACAAGTCTGACTCTGTGCGGCCTCAAGATGGATGCGACATGCTTGTGCGAGATAAGCATGGACATGTCTATTCAGCCAGCTCCTCAGTGTATTTTGATACTGTTGAGGAGGCAGCCCAGAGATGGGTAGAGCAGCAAAAGCTCTACATTGATCGATTAACATCGCGACTATCATCAGAGGTTGCGGCGCTCCGAAATCTGCAAGCCAATCTTCGTTCCTTTAATTCTGGAGAAATAGATAATGCAAGTAACTAAATGGAAATACGTAAGTGGCAGCGACGCTTTCAAAATGGAAGAACTCCCAGAAGGGTAACTCGAAGTTCTATGGGCACAGCGTGTGCGCCATGGAGGACGGAATTAAAATGGGGTGTCAGACAATCACCAAGGCACAGCTTGAGAAGCTGGAAAGGAGAGTAAGAATGGATCCGAATAAGACGTTACACAACCTGTTGATTTCAATAGCTTGGCATGACTATGAAGAGGCAAGGCAATGCCTTGAAAACCTCGAGCAGTGGGTGATGAATGGCGGGTTCCCTCCAATCAACATTCGCGTTAACCAGGACAGATCAATCACTGTTTTTAAAGAACAAGGAGAGGCGTAATGGCCAATAACTATTGTGAGTCATCTAGCTTTATCGACATCCCTGACGACAAGATCGACAAAGCAAGAGAGATACTGCAGAAAGTGCGTGAGGAACTCGAAGCTAGCGAAGATGGCTATGCTGGGTTCGATGCAAAAATCGAAAGAGGCGGTGCCTGGATTGTGCATAACGAAAGCATCAATCCAGACCACGTAGAGTCGCTGGTGCGGGCGTTAGTGGAGGAACTGGACCTTCCTCCAGTGGTTGTCTCTTGGTCGTACACATGCAGCAAGCCTCGTATTGACGAGTTTGGCGGCGGTGCGTTTGTCGTGAAAAAAGGATTTAATACAGTGTGGATTGATGCAAGAAATGAGGCGGAAAAGGTTTTGGCAAGGGATTTGATGTAACAACCAACGCCAGCGATAACCACGCGGCGAGATTAAATTTACCATTGCGAAACCACGTTGCCGCCGCTGTGGTTCATCGCATTGTTCATCGGCGGTCTGGGAGTTTTGATATGCAGATTCACGAATTGCGAGATGAATC
>JAYKJC010000803.1:0-1228 GCA_035285885.1 Leptolyngbyaceae cyanobacterium
CGAAGGGCAGGAAAATAATTAAAAAATAATTGTCGTTTTACTTGTGTATCTCATGTACACGGTGTATATTTACATAACAATTAAACGAAACGACTTATGACAGCTCAAGAATTAAACCAGGCAATAATAGAAGGAACCAAAACTTACGGTAGCCGTAACGCTTTTTTAGGTTCTCCTGAATATGCTAAAATGTATGTATCATACTCAAGACAGCCTAAAGAAAAAAAGCAACCTAAAAAAGTTTCTATTGTAGAGGTTAATGGTAAGTACCAAATTTCATCAGGTAAAATGAAAGTTCAGGGAATTGAGGTTGATACTTTTGAATGTCATTCAGGCGCTCAATTCGGGATATTATCAGGCCCTATGCAATTCTCAAATAGAAGAGGTGCAGAATTATTTTGTAATTCAAAAAAATGGATTTACTAATGGAAGAAAAAATTAGAAACCTGTACGATTTTTTGAATAGAAAACATCTGTACTACGTAGACTTTGTTAAGTATGAGCAAAGTATTGGTAATGAAAAGAATGCCGATACGTTAGATGCAAGAGCTAATGAGCTATATTTTGTAATGAATGAACTTTTAAGAGTTTTAAATAAAACAGAATACGTTAATGAGAGTGAACATAGACCTTGATGAAGAAGTGGTAAAACAATTGTCTAAGATGGCAATTGATTCAAATACCAATCGTAAAAATTACATCGAATCTGTCCTTGTAACTCATGCGGGCTGGGGCTTTAAAGACAAAAAACCTTCCACTAAACGTAAATCGAAGGACTAAACGTTGAAGCCAAAAACTGAAATAAACCCCTTGTTATCGGTAGTGTCCGCGGGAGCGTGGGGCAATGAAGGGATAAGGCCTCCGGCCCCCTTCATTTTCAAGGAGCGGCATTATGTTTTGCGTATAACTTTAAACAAATTTAATTATGACAAAAGAACTATTTAGAAAGGCATTTGAAGCCGGAGAAGATAGAGGAAGGTTTGTAATGATGGAGGGATATTCAAATGCATTTCATTCAGACTATACTGATTTTGAAACATGGTATGAGCAAAATTACGGTAACACGGATATTATGCAAGCCGAAGGGTCGGATAGTGTGTCGGAGGCGGCTGTTGCCAGCGAAGGGAAGGACACGGTTGCAGCGCACATGGAATGTAAGCACAAAATAACTGTATGGGATGATTTTGGATATTCAGGTAAATGTTTAGAATGCGGTGAGCCAGTGCGG
>JAYKJC010000804.1:0-1579 GCA_035285885.1 Leptolyngbyaceae cyanobacterium
GTTTGTCGTTGTCCTGCTTTACAACGTGCATCATAGAATCACCGCTATACATAGCACCCGCTCACAAAGCCGTGTGTATCTAAAAAGTTTGTTAAATCCTCAAGAGCTTCATCATAAGCCTTGGCAGTAAATTCGTTTAGTGCGTCGATAGCCTTCAACTCTTCATCAAATTTTCTGGTATTCATCTGCTGGTGTCCTTCTTAATACGATAAATAAAAATAAACTGGGAAATCAAAAGCCATTGAAAAATAAATTAATGCTAGTGCTTCATTTTTACTTCTAGGTATTTGAGAAGGAGGGTAGTGTAAAAACATATCTATATTGCAAAACTGATGCGCTTCACAAATCTCATAAACACACTTTAAAAAAAAAGCAAGTCCTTTTTCAATTTTTGAGCCTTGCTTATAAGCGCATTTAATTTGAAAGCCATCATCTTCCTGAGAAAACTCAACTAAAATAGGAAAATTTTCGGTTAGTTGCCGAACAGATTCTTTTCTGTGAAATGCAATTCCACTTAAGTCGCTCATAAAATCCCTTTCTAAATTTTGCTAATTAAAAAATCTTAAATGTGTGTTTTAAAAGAAAAACCCGGTAAGTTGCCCCACCGGGCACGGTTTTTATTGTTATGAAGGGACATTAATCACCATTGCCAGAGCCATTGCCATTGCCAGAGCCAGGGCCATCGCCATGGCCATTGCCAGAACGATTGCCATTGCCAGAGCCAGAGCCATAGTCACAGTCATAGTCATCGTCATATTCATTGCCAGAGCCAGAGCTAGAACAATAGTCATTGCCATTGCCAGAGCCCAAGCCATCGCCAGAGCCAGAGCCATTGCCATTGCCAGAGCCATAGCCATAGCCAGAGCCCAAGCTAGAGCCATATTCAGAGCCCTCGCCATAGCCATCGGCATCGCCAGAGCCATTAAAAACAAAACCAATATCAGTTTCACTTACAGCAAAAGCTTTACTTAGTTTCATAAACAGGGGCATCCTCTATTGTTTTTTGAGCTTCTTTCGTTGTTTTAAAAATTTCAGCATCCTCAAGCATAACCACAGTTTCAACAACCCCAGTTATTTTGCTTTCGCATTGCAAAATTCCAAAAACTGCAGCGTCCAATGCATTGCCAGTCTTTTTATCTTTTGCAACATGAAAACGCCAAAGCTTTCGGGCGTTGCTTAAAACAACTTTTCCTTTTTCAAGATGTTCCAAATAGCCTGCATTAACGCCAGCTATACGGGTTCTGACAATGACGTAATCACCTTTGCTAATTCCATTTTTAAGCCAACTACTTTCTTCCTCTTTTTCAATTTTTGTTTCCAAAAACAAAGAAATTAGTTCCTTTAATTTTATTTCCATAAAAACTCCATTAATCAATTACAAGCGGCTAAAAATGACTATTAATAAAAATACTTAATACTTGTTAGCCTAAGCTTTGCCTGCTGCAAAGCCTTATTAAATTTTCAAAGTACAAAAGGCTTGAAATTTGCCTCGCTGTGTTCTATACTTATAACTATACATTGAGCGATACAATAACGCAAGCTTTTTGTGTACATTCCCTTTTATATCCTTTACATGGTG
>JAYKJC010000805.1:0-1832 GCA_035285885.1 Leptolyngbyaceae cyanobacterium
TCTCGCGGCGCTGACGCCGGCGCCGAAAAGGGCAATCGAGGGGTGGCTCGCCGAACTGTCGGTCATCGTGGCCCGGCGCCCGGACGACGAATTCGCCGAGGAATTGCGCGTCGAAGCATACGCGTCCCGGCTTTCGCGGTATCCGGCGGACGTCGCCCGGCATGTCCTTCTCGGCAAGACGTGGCGCTTCTTCCCGACGTGGGATGAACTTGAACGCGAATGCGAGGCCCGGACGGCAGGGCGGAAACTGGCGGTCCGCGCTTTGGAATCTGGCGGTTCCGATCCAGAGCCCGAGCGCCATCGCGTAACAGCCGACCGGGCGGCGGCAATCATGGCGGAAGTCGGCTTTAGACCCCGGCGCATGGAGGCCGCAGAATGACCGCCATCGTCCGCGAGGTCACGATTGGCAACTGCCGCCTGATCCAAGGCGATTGCCTTGAGGTTCTGCCGACGCTCGGGCCGGTCGATGCCGTCGTGACGGACCCTCCTTATGGAGTTGATGGCGGGTCAGGGACTGAAGGGACGCAGAGCAAAAAGACAAAATACACAGGAACCTTTCCGGACACCCGCGAGTATCTGGAATCGGTTTGTGCGCCTGCGGTAAGAATGGCGCTGTCCATCGCCAAGAGAGGCGCGGTTACACCAGGCAACCCAAATTGTTTCATTTACCCTGAACCCGAAGACTTGGGCGGCTTGTATCAGCCAGCGGCTACAGGGTTATCAAAGTGGGGGCGCTCAACATTTCAGCCCGTTCTGTTTTACGGGAAAGACCCGAGGGCGGGGCTGACGATCAGCGCCAAGCACTTGTCAGTCACTCGACCCGCTGAGGATGGGCATACGCACCCATGTCCAAAGCCGATCTACGTCATGGTTTGGCTTGTGGAGAAAGTTTCCTTGTTTGGCGAAACCATCCTCGACCCCTTCATGGGCAGCGGGACAACGGGCGTCGCCTGCGTCAACCTCGGCCGCAGCTTCATCGGAATCGAGATCGACCCCGGATACTTTGACATCGCCGTGAAGCGGATCACCGACGCGCACCGTCAGGCGGACTTTTTCATCGACAAGCCCGCGCCGGTGAAGCCCGAGCAAATCACCATGTTTGGGGGTGCAGAATGACCGCCCGCTTCACCCCGACAGACGAGAGGCTGGCCATCGCGCCCGACCCCCTCGCCGTCCTGATCGACGTAGTGGCGAGGCACCATGACCTTTCGCCCTTCACGCTTCGCGGCCACGTCAGAACCCGCGATGTCACCGAACCGCGCCAGCTTGCCATGCTGATCGCCCATGAGATGGGCTTGGGAGGCTATCCCAAGATCGGCCGGGCATTCCGCCGCGACCACACGACCGTCATGCACGGCGTTCAGGCGGCACGGCGCAGGATGACAGCGCAAGACCGGGCCAAGGCCGAGAGCATCAAGGCCGAGGTCGAGCGCGAAATACACGTCCCCGACCCGATTTTCAAAAGCAGGAGGTCTGCATGATAAACGCATTTTCCGCCGACGCCGACGCCGCCACACGTCATGAGGGGCTGATTGGCAAGGTCATGGCCCGACACGAATTCAGGGCCGGCCACAGGGGGAGGCTTCCAGGGGAAGGCAATAGCGCGGCCAAGCGAACCCCGAAGCTCGCGGCCGAGCGATTGGTGCGATTGCTGGCAATCTTGCGGGACGCCGGGGGTAGCATGGGCCGCGCCCAGTTTCTGTGTGCGTCCGGCATGAGCGAAAACGAATTTCGCGACACGCTGTCCTTTGGCAAGGGGGCCGGGCGGCTTGTGGTGGAGCAGCCCAAGCGCGGCGGCAGGTCGGTCTATAGGCTGGCTGTGGAGGTGGCGG
>JAYKJC010000806.1:0-1069 GCA_035285885.1 Leptolyngbyaceae cyanobacterium
GAGATGGTGCAGCAGTTCGGCGCCCAGCCGGACTCGATGCAGAACACCGTCACCCGCGTCCGCCTCGGACCCGAGTACGGCATGATGGAGCTCGCGGCGCTCACGCTGACCCGGTCCCGTCCGGTGCTGTTCAGCGCGCAAGCGCTGCAGTTGCGGGCCCCGTTCCGCAACATCTGGATCAAGAACATCAAGCCGCGGCAGGACGCCTAATGTGGCTCCTGACGCGCCAACCCAACCCGCGGCTGGAGTCGCTGATCATCGGTGACTACCCGTCTGCTGCGTCACGCGTGACGTGGCGGGGCGAGGAGCGCGTCGGTCACCACATCCCCGACGAGCACCCCGCGGCGGCGTTCGCCCGGGACCTGCTGCGCGGCGGCTTTCCGGCGGACGCGGCGGGCGACACCGAGGTGGTGCCGGTCGACGCGGCGCCGGTCGAGGACCCGCAAGCCGCCGAGGACCGGCGGACGCGGGAAGCCCTCGTCGCGCAGGCCATCCTTCGGGGTTGGTCTGCCGAGGAGCTGGAGGGCACGTGGGACGGGGGCCGGCTCATGGCCCGCGACACGATGTCCCGACACACGGGTCTCACGCTGATGGAGATGGTGTTGAGCCATCCCCCCGAGGACTGGCCGGCCCTCAAGGCCGCGGCGAAGGCCCCGTGGGACTCGCTGTACTGGACCCCGCCCAACCCGGGGTGGGTGGCGCCGACCTGGACGAGTCCCGTGCCGAAGCCGGTGGAGCGCTCACGCTCGCCGGTGGTGGTGGTGCGGGACGACGGCGCGCTCGACAGCGGGGAGGCCCTCGAAGGGGCACCGCGCAGCGGGGACGAGGAGGCGGACGAAGAGCGGACGGCCCTGTTCGCCGACCTCGTGCGGGATGATGACGCCACCGTGGTGACGGTGCGCGACGAGGGGATCGACGAGGCCGAGATGGTCGTCGAGGTCGACCTCGCCGAGATGGTGGCCGCCGCTGCGGCGGACCCGTACGGCTACCCGGAGGAGCACCGCGAGGCCATGCGCGCGCTGGTGGTGCGCCTCCACAAGGCGTCCCGGGGCGGCTTCGTCGCCTTGGG
>JAYKJC010000807.1:0-1762 GCA_035285885.1 Leptolyngbyaceae cyanobacterium
CACACCGGGATCAAGATCGGCCACGTCAAGCGCCGGGTTCTGGATGAGGAGCTGTTCGACTCGCTGAGGGCTGGTGCACATGACGACGGTGGATTCCCTGATCACGCAGCTCCGGTCGCACCCCATGTTGGGGGGTCGTCGACCGACGCTTGATCAGCTCAATGGAGCGATCAACGGCAGCGTCACCACGCTGACGGTGACGGTCTCTAACCCGCTGATCCGGCCCGGCACGTTCATTGAGATCGGCTACGAGCTGATGTACGTGGTCGCGGCCACCCTGCCGTCGGTGACGGTGATCCGAGGGGTCGAAGGGACCACCGCGGCATCGCAGTCTGATGACGCCATCATCACGGTCCAGCCCCGCTGGACTCGGCAGCAGTTCCTCGAAGCCATCCAAGAAGAGATCTGGTCGTGGCCTCCCGACCTGTGCGCCATCGCCACCGTCGAGGTGACGTTCTCCGCTGACCGCCCCCGAGTCGACCTGTCGGGAGCAAGCGGTCGCACCGTGCGCCGGCTGTACCGGGCGGAGACGCAGCGCCCGTCGACCTACGAGAACAACCGCCGGGTCGATCTCGAGTTCCTCACTCGGCAGGACACTGGGGACTACCCCTCGGGCACCATGCTCCAGCTCGCCCACGGCACCCGGTTCATCGAGGACACGGTGGTCCGAGTCACCTACGGCTACGAGTTCGACGCCTCTGCACTGGTGTCTACCACGAACCTGCTGACCGGCACCGGCCTGACCCGCGGTCTGCTCCAGGCCCTCAAGGCCGGGGTGATGTGGCGACTGCTGCTGAACAGCGAGGCCGAGCTCACCTCCGCTGGGGCGGCTGCCCCACCGAACGCCATCCAACCCACCCACCGGGTGCAGGCAGCGCAGGCGGCACGGGAGGACCGAGACCGGTTGCTGGCGATGGAGGTCCGTCGGGTGTACGACGAGTTCGGGGTGACCGGTGCGTGACCAACTTCCGGTGCTGATCGGCAACCGCCGCTTTGCCATCGACCATTCGCAGTGGTCGTGGTCCCCGATGGCCTCGATCCGTCAGTCGGTCGACCAGGGCGCCGAGCCCGGCGAGCAGTCGTTCGACAACCAGGGCATCTGGAAGCGCACCCAGTCGGACTTCGTGCTGGGCGGCGGGCAGGACTACTTCGACCAAGAGGACGAGTCGAACCGTCGCCAGTTCCGGCTGTCGAAGGGCATCGACCCGTGGGACCGTCGGTCGGTAACGCTGCTGAAGGACACAGCGCAGGTCGACGCGGCCATCGGGGACGGTGACTCGGGCATCCTGCTGCCCACCGCTTCCCACATCTTCGTCGCGTCGGGGTCGGCGCTGTCGAAGTTCACCGCGGCCGACGCCGAGACGGCGATCACCAGCCTGTCCGGTACCCGCATCACCGATCTGACGGTGTGGGGCGATTACGTGTACATCGCCGCTGAAGGGCAGACCTTTCGACGGGTCGACGTGTCAGCGTCGGTGGCCGTTCCGTTCGGGGGGACAACCCCGACGAAGGCGCAGGTGATCCACGGGCGGATGATCTGCACCGACGACAACACGATCTACGAGCTCGACAACGGTGGCAGCCTCGTCGGAGGTGGGCTGATCTTCACCCACCCGCAGGCCACGTTCGAGTTCACACGGATCGTGTCCGCCCCCAACGGCATCTACGTGGTGGGCGACGACAACAACAACTCGGTGGTGTACCTACTGACCGTGGTCGACGCGACCGGTGAGCTGGCCGCCCCGTACCCGGTGATGGAGAC
>JAYKJC010000808.1:0-1637 GCA_035285885.1 Leptolyngbyaceae cyanobacterium
ACTGCATACACAGATTTAGCGGCAAGCCCAACTTTTATTATTGCCCGCGACTAATTAACAATCGCGTCACGTCGTGATGACGTTGCGCATAAGCGGTTAGCCAGTCTAGCCGCTTCCCTTTGATGGAGATTTGATATGTTTAATAACTATCTTGATTTTTTCACGCAAACCGCGTTAATTAAAGCGATTGCGCAAATTCCGTATATTCCTGGTCAATTAGGATCAAGCGGGCTATTTTCGGTAGAATCGTTAACGGGAACCCAATTAGCGATTGAGCAGCAACCCGATGGTGGCGCATCAATCGTCACATCAACCGAACGCGGAAACCCATCTAAAATCGAAACACTTGATCGTCGCAAAGTCTTTACTTTCAATACCTCACACTATCGCGTTGATGGCGCGGTATATGCCGATGAAGTATTGAACGCGCGCGCGGCAGGTGCTAATGCAGTCGGTGAGGTATTGGCCGATCGTCGCAATAAAACATTGGCGCGTATGCGTCGTCATATCGATTTAACGCTGGAACAGTTACGACTAACCGCGCTACTAACCGGAACGACCGAGTTTGGCAGCAGACCAGCAGAAACAACGATCGCGATGGGTACTGACGCTACCAAAACACGCGCCAAAATCTATACCGAAATTATCGAACCTATTGAAGCGGCGTTAGGCGGTATTCCTTATACTGATATTCGTGTCTGGTGCTCCTCTGGATTTTGGGAAGGTATCCTTGGCAACAAAGAAATCCGCGACGCCTACCTGTATACCGCCAATGCGCAACAACTCACGGGTGACACCCGCATGATGGTCAGTTATGGCGGCGTTACCTTTGAGCGCTATCGTGGATCAGGAACCTCAGTTATTACTGCAAATAAAGCGATTGCTGTTCCAGTTGGCGTTGCTGACTTATTCATCGAAGCGTATGCACCGGCAGATACTTTTAGTCAAGTTGGCGCCGGCGCATTAGGTTCACCTTATTACGTTGACAGCTATCCAATTGATAGCGGCAATCGTGGATTTAGATTAGAAATCCAAACTAACCCGGTCATGATTTGCACCCGCAATGATGCGATTCAATTGGTTGGATTAACCTAATCAATGACCTGGTCAGACTGTCTCACTGAGTTAAATGATGGCGTGATGGCGGCGTTTGCTGAAACCGTCACGCTGCATTTATTTACTGGCGATGTCGAAGTCAGCGCGGTTTATAGCGAACCCGTTGAATATACGTCATTTCAAGGAATGCCGGTGGTGCGCAATGAGTACAGTCTGGAAATTTTAACCAGCGATATAGCCGATCTTGATTTAAATAATGGCGATAAAGCCACCGTGCGCGGCGTGATGTTTGATGTGATTCGCATCGACAGCGCTGACGGTATCAGCCAAATTGAACTGAGAAAAACAGCGTAAAAAATGACTGAACCATGCACGCAAATGCATCGTTTCGAATTTCAGGATTCAATCGGCAAAGAGCTAAAAGCCGAAATTCATGTGATTCGCGACGATCTTGACAATCTTAAAGACAGCGTGAATGAAATTAAAATTGACATTCGCGGCTTTGCGGCAACAGTGACCGCTGTTGTCCAGCGCATGGATGAGCGTGATCAACGGATGTGCGAAATTAGCGTAGCCAATAA
>JAYKJC010000809.1:0-1497 GCA_035285885.1 Leptolyngbyaceae cyanobacterium
CGTTGATATTTTCTACCCGTATAGGTTTTTCTTGCGGCTGTATCTGGCAAAGTTGAGTCTTCTGTGTGTCTTTCAACCGTCGCTGGATGGTACGCGATGATCTACCGAGCGATCGCCCAATAGAATCCTGAGATGCACCATAAAGTGCAAATTGTTCGTTTACAAAGGTGAACCGATTTCCGCGCCAGATAACATTCGTTCGACCACGCCAATTCTTGTAGCCTGTCTTGCCCACTGGCCCTAAAAGGGTCTCTTTGTCTACGAACTTCCGAGGGAGCCCCCCGTCTTGCTGCTTGCAAGCCTTCTTTGCCTTATGCTCACTGCTTTTTTGTAGCGCTTCTGCATGAGCTTCCGTGGCAACAATCTTTAAGTCTTTGAGTTTCGCTAAGTCGATTCTCGCGATCGCCCCTAGCTCGGATAACAACATCCGTCCACCAATACGCGCCTCTGAAGCATAATAGATGACAACATGACCACGACTGATGATGATGCTATGGAAATAACCTAAACGATGCGCAGCGTAGAGGTTTTTGCGCACTGTACCGGGCGATCGCCCAAGAATGGCAGCAGCTATGTCGATGGTAAATTCTGACTTCCCAGAGCCTGCTTTCGCACGACCTACAGCATCAATGCTGTCAAACCATCTGGCGAGGTAATAAACCTGAGCCAATGCACCCATCTGATCAGCAAGTCGGCTTGAAATGATGACTTGCGGGGTAAGTTTGCGGTCTTGTGGGTTGGGTGCTATCATGGATTCAATGATTTTATTTGCATAACCTCTTGCTCGGGCGGCAACCCATATGAGCAAGAGGTTTGTTTTTTAATATTACCCCTAATTCGATATCCTGTCACACGATATCAGTCGAGGGCGATCGCCTTGGCTTTTTGCGTGGTTCAAGGTTGCCAGAAGGCAGCTTGATTTCCAGATTGGCTCTCTCAATAGAAATTTCTACGACTCCATCACTGTGGATGTGATGCGGTGGAGGTTCTCCATATTTACGCGGGCTGAGTATCCACGGGAACAGTACTGGAGTTTGCGATCGCACCTTCCACTTACGTCTTTGCCGACTTTCAGCCATTCGTTTCTGATGTTCTCCGGATACCATCTCGGCATGTCTTTTAGAGAGGTATTTAGAAGGGCGTATGCCACGGGCCATTGCTTCCATCGCAAATTCGAGCGACTTAATGGTTCGATTTCTTGCACTGGTGCTGTAGACCATAGAAACGCCAGTGCGGACGGTGACCCAGCCTAGTTGCTCTAATGCGCGATCGCGATCTTCATCTTTAGCTTTGATATCTTCCTCGTAGTGATGCTCACCGTCAATCTCAAAAGCTAACTTGATATCGGTGAATGCAAAGTCAATGCGATAGACGCGCCCATTGGCTTTTACCTGGTATTGCGATTCAATACGGTCTATCCATTCAGGCTTGTATTTGGCGACCGCACGGATAAACATTGCTTCACGAGGACTCTCAATGCGACCGTGATATTTTTCT
>JAYKJC010000810.1:0-1508 GCA_035285885.1 Leptolyngbyaceae cyanobacterium
GGGACTACGGCAGGGGGTCCAGCAGCGCGCTTCGCAGGCGGCGCCACCAGAGGCGAACCCCCACAACCCGCGTGGGCAGGTCGGGGCCGGGGTGGTAGTGCAGGCCGGACCCCATCACGAGGCCAGCCAGGTCGATGAAGAGCGCCAGCACGACCGCCACAATCGCGGTGTCCTTGCCCTCCAGCACGCCGTACACGGGGCTGAACAGGGGGGACCGGTAGTAGTCGTCGCGGCTGGGGGCGGGGCGGCCCAACAGGCCCGACACCTCGCGCGCACGCTCGTACAAGCCGAGCGCATCGAGGTCGGCCGTGCCCTCGAAGTAGGGAGCAACGCGCTGCAGACGGTCGTGCGCACGGGTCGCCTCGCCACGAAGCTGCCGAGCCTCGTCGCACAGACGCTGCGCCTTCCGACCACGCCCGGGGACCGACCCCGAACGCCCCGTCAGCTCGTCATCGCAGATGCCCTGCGCGGTCGTCGCCGCGGTCTCCGCCGTGCTGGTCTCGTCCAGCAACGGAGCGAACACCTCGGCCTGCAGCGCCGCGAAGCTCTGCGCAGCCAGGTCACGGTCGCTGCCAGCACCGCCCAGCTCGTGATCGTAGACGTACGCGCCCGCGTAGACCTTGATCGCGCTGAACGCCAGCAGGACGCCCCATCGACGCCAGGGCATCTCGGACATGACACCGGCCAAGAGAACGAACGTCCCCAACTCCATGCCGACCGCCAGGCCGGGGCCGGTCCAGCCGAGCACCTCGTGCAAGGCCATCGCGGTGGAGCGGAGGGTGAAGAGGTGGAACAGCCCGACAATGGAGGCGAGCGCCACCTTGCCAGGGCTCACCCCGCGCAACCAGGTCGGCACGGGGTGCCGGGTCGTGGTGCTGGGGGGCGGCTCCGTCGGGGACGGAGGCTCGGGGGCCGGGGTGGGCTCGACCACCACCACAGGCGGCGGGGTCGGCACAGGAGCCGGCTGGGGGGTGGGGGGCTCCGGCTCCTCGGGGGGGCCGGGCTCCTCGGGGGGCGGGGGCTCGACAGGGGGCGGCGGCGGGGGCTCGGTCGGCTCGGGCTGGGTGGGCTCGAGGCGAACCTTGGGGCCGGGAAGAATCACGTTGCCGTCCTGGTCGAGCAGCACCCAGGTCCCGCCCATGGGGCGGCCGTCGGGCGCAATGTCCGCAACATAACGGCCATCCGGCCACCAGACGTGGTTCGGGGATGGCGGGGAGACGCCCTCGGGGGGCGTGCGGCGGGCCTCGGGGGACTTGAGGCGGCGCCGCTCGAGCTTCGTGCTCAGGGGTCACCAAAGGAGAACGCGGCCCGCCGCCGCTTGGTGCGCGGTGGCGGCGGACCGGTCTCGAGGAGGAAAGGGGCCGCGGCGCCCGGGTGCGGCCGGGAGGCATGCCGGCGACCAGTCGGGGTCGCACCGCCGCGGGTGGCCGTCACCGCGGACCCGCGCCTCCGTTTGCGCGGGGAATGGAGCCCAAAACGACGAAAGCCCCGACGCTCCACGGCTCGCC
>JAYKJC010000811.1:0-2023 GCA_035285885.1 Leptolyngbyaceae cyanobacterium
AGCCAGAAACCCCTTATGCAATAGGAGGTCCATCAGCTCCGGGCTAAAAACCGGAATTCCTATGAGGTCCACCGCATCGTACAAGCTCATCGGGAACAAGCGCCCCTCAGATATAGCCACAGCAAAAATCCGATAGGGCTCCCCCCTGTTGTCTACGTCTACCCGCTCAATCGGAAAAGGGGTTCTGAATTCTCCCGCCCAAGCGGTCTTTTCCTCTATGTAGGCGTCCTTCGCGTTACCAGGAGAGGGCACGCATAAATGAGCGTCTACGTGTGGCAGTTCGTGGCTAGGGATATCGCTATGGAACTGAGCAATCTTAATCATAAGTGTTCTCAAAATGTTTCGATTTCAGTCTAGCACCACCGGCCCCGACCCGTCAAGCGTGGCCCCCGAAACCATGCGGTCTCTCGAAGTCAAAGTCGTAGAGTGGTCGCTGGGCCTAGAATCCGAACTAGTCAAAGCCACCCCTGTAGGCATCGGGGGAAACCTCCGACAAGCATGGTCTCACGGATCAGCCCAGACCAAGGACGGGGGTTTTGTAGTCGAGGTCACCAGCTCAGCTAAGTACCTGCTACCCGTAGAGCTGGGACGGTTACCGGGCAAGGGGATCAGCGCTGAGGGTCAGAAGTCGGTAGCACTGTGGGCTAAGCGCAAACTCGGGCTCCCAGAACGAGACGCTCGATCGCTCGGGTTTATGTTATCACGCAAGTACCAGCGCGAGGGACGGCCCGCACAAGGGTTTATTGGGCTGGCGGGCAAGGGTGACAAAGCAAAACCGGCTACAGGTTCGGATCTGCAACCGGTTTCGGGGGGGCTATTGGCTAGGGAGTTCAAGCGGTTGGACTCCCTGCTAGGTTAGCTGAAGGGTTTGGAAACCCGAGCTGTCAACCCTTCCCACCGTTTTGTTTGTCTCGGTCAAACCCCGACAAATTATCAAGCCTGGGTGTTGGTGCCCAAACCCGAGTCCCTCCGTCAAACCATGCCCGCTTAACCGGACTCGCGCCCATCAGCCCATACAGCTCCCCCAAGCCCCCAGGCGGAGGCGATAGGAAGCCCCGCGCCAACACCAACGACTCCACCGCTTGCCTATTGTGGGGAGCCGCTAGCCCGATCGCTCGAAGCGTAGACCGCACACCCGAGCCAAACGGTAGATCGCTGATCAGGGCGGATTGGGACAGCAGCCACACCCACGATTGCTCCGAGTCCCCTTGGGTGATGATCCCCGCGAGGAACAATGACCATCGCTGCAGTAGACGGTTCTGGCGGGTGTCCAGCAGCTTTACCACCTGGGAGGTGAGCAACATCTCGTCCCAGACCAGCAACCGGGGGGACGGCAGGGCTTCAAACTCAGCGATCGCGTCCAGTACAAAATCGATCGCCGCATGGGGGTCCTTAGCCGCCAGTTGCCCTAGATCAGCCGACAGAGTAGTTAAGCCCCGCCAGTACCCTTGTTCTTTCGGGCTGGCCTTGGGGTCAACCACCAGCACCGAGAGCTTGGGAAACTTGCGACTTAGACCTCGAACCGCCAGCGCCGTCACCAGCCCTTTACCCGCGCCCGGTACCCCTGCGATCAAGGTCGAGGTAGGCCGGGATATCAGCGCATCCACTGGGCTCCTATGCCTAGGAGAAACCGGGCGATCGGGTTTAGGTGACTCGGGAGGGGGCGCTGGGTCCTCTGTTTCTGTCGCAACCCTAAACCCGATCGCCCGGTTTCTCTCCTGCTGGGCCTCCTGGTGATCTCGGTGGATCGCAGCGTTGACCAAGACCCCGGTGGCTATCCCCGCGAGGACAGAGCGCAGCGGGTGACCTGCGATCGCCGACCTCACGACCAGGTAGGCCCCCAAGACTGAAGCCAGCCTAAGGACAGGTAAGTAGTAGTTAGGTTTCATAGAGAACATCCACGGGGATCAGAACATCGGCGGCGGGTTTATCTATGGGTGCCGCTACCAGGAATAGGACGAAAAGAGCGGCCCAGACCCCGACAACCCCCCAGGCTGCACGGGTGTAGGTGGCCTGGGGGGTG
>JAYKJC010000812.1:0-1903 GCA_035285885.1 Leptolyngbyaceae cyanobacterium
CTCCTGTTCCGCTTATTGGGGCTGGCCTTAAAGACGAGCCGCATTACTGGCCGTTGCAGGAGCGTCCCGCTCCATTCATGGGGCGGCGATGGGTCAGGATCCACTTGAGACGCGGGCTGCCCAACGGCAAATACGAGTACGGATTCGCCGCAAAGGAAGGCGGCTTGATCGGGCAATCGTATGTTGATTGGTTCGGGGATGAAACGTTGCCCATTGAGTTCAAGGGTACGTTGGTTTCCGAGCCGATGGAGGCATCGAAGTAATGCCCGCCCTGACGTTTAACGGATCGAGCGATTATGTCGAGTACAGCGGCGGCCAGCTTGTACCGGAGCCGCCGTACACTGTTACGCTCTGGCAACGTCGCACGAATGCACTCGGGATCTTTGTTTCGTGGAACTCCGGCTCGCTTGCGAATAGCGACGGGAGAGGCCGAACCGGGTGGTCTAACACGTCATTCGGGCGTTTGAATCACCAGATCAAAGACGATGGCGGCGTCTTCGGCGTTGCGAGCAGCAGCGAAAACCTGAACGTCAATGAGTGGATTTTCGCCTCATACCGATCCTCGGGGGCGGCGAACCGAGATGTCCGGCCCAACTCGGGAACCGTTGTCACGAACACAAGCAACCGCACGGTGACGGGCTTGGATACGTTCTGGCTGGGACGCGAGAAAACCGGAGCTTCGTATCAATATTACTGGCAGGGACAGCTTGCCGGACTCTCGATCTTTTCGAGGGTGCTTACCGAGGACGAACTAGACATCCTCTACAACGGCGCCGATCCTAGGACGCTGTCTGGCCAGTCCGACCATATCGATTCATGGCTACTTGACGAGATCGTTGACGGCAAGGTGATCGGGATTGCCAACGGCACAGAGATGACCGTTAGCGGGGCAACGCTTAGCGAAGACATAGACGGCCCAGAGCTTTCGTGGGGCGGCGGTAGCCTTGCTAGAATGCACGACTTACGCGGCGCTCCCGTCATGTTTAATCCCCGATCGTTTGCCGCGTGGTCCGGCGTGCGGGCCGCTCGATAGCAAGTGTTTTACTGACTAGGCGCGACACTATTCAGGATCGAAAACAATGATTGCTTCTCAGGTAGTGAACCTTGTCTCAAACAGCGTCGCGTCCGCGTTGGACGCGATTCAGGGCGTTGCCAATGTTGCCGACGAGATTGACGCGCTTGGCGGCGTGTCGGCTCTTCAGGCGTACATGGAGACGGCGGGTGTTGCGGAAGCGGTTGGCTTCACGTATGCCGACCTCCAGAATGCCGCGTCAACAATGGGCTTGTTGCGTTCGCTGGTTCGCAACGGAGCCGCGAATATGGGAGCGGGGTCGGCCACGAATCTGTTTAAGGTCAAGCGGTAATGGCATCATACGGCACCTCGCCATCATATCATTACGGGTCATTCTCAGGACTCACGGCGCTGCCGTATAGCATCGCTATATGGGTATATGTGCCATCGTCGCTTGCAGGGGTCGGGCTCAGACTAGCCGGAACGGGTCCAACATCAGGCGACGGTGGGGCCGCCTTACAAAAGAACACGCTCGATAACTTCGCGGCACGATACGAGGGGACAACGAACGCCAGCGGGGCTCCTACGTTATTGTGTACGTTCGACCAGTGGAACCACGTCGTTGGCGTGTTCACATCGCTAACTTCGCGGCGGTTGTACGTGAACGGAACAGCGTCCGCAGTGAGCACAACTGACGCTGTATCAGAGTTCACCCCAGTAGATTTCTGTATCAATAATAGCAACGTAGACGGATCCCTTGCGGGCACTACCGGCGACGGCGTCATCATCGACACCTGTGCCGCCTGGTCGATCGCGCTTGCCGCTGGCGATATCACGAACCTTTACACCAACCGATACTGGCCTGGAACGGTGCAAGAGGCGTCCCTTGTT
>JAYKJC010000813.1:0-1308 GCA_035285885.1 Leptolyngbyaceae cyanobacterium
AGGTTGACTAGACACGATGAGTGGAAGAAGATGGTAGGCTTTTTGCATGAAAGAACTACCGCTCCTGGATGGACTGAGCCACGCAGAGAAGGATGCTCTCATTGGAGAGCTATGGAAAGAGCTGCAAACGCTTCGCTCAGACGTCGAAAGGCTGAAGCAAAAGCAAGTCAAGAAGACCCCCCGCAATTCAAGTCTGCCGCCATCAAAGGGCTTCAAAGCTAACCCGAGCAAGTCTGAGTCTGCTTGTGTAAACGACCCAAGGCCCGCGAAACACACAGATGGAGGACGAGAACTGCATCCCCATCCAGATCAAACCGTCGTCGCCCAAGCGAAACGCTGCCCCCACTGCGGCAGTGGGGTGGAGGTATCCAAGCAGTCCCTCATCGGGATATACGAGCGTATCGAGTTGCCCCCGGTGAAACCCTATGTGACGCAAGTGCATCGGTATGGCGGCACTTGTGAGTGTTGTCAAACCCCCTACGAATCCCCCGTGCCTGTGGGCTTGGAACCGGGTTCTCCCTTTGGCATGAGCGTTGCCAGCATGGTGACCTATCTGCGCTATAGCCATGCGGTGAGTTACCAACGACTGAGTCAGTTAATGGCGGAAGTGTATGGATTGAGCATCTCCGAAGGAGCCATTGCCAATCTTTTACAGCGGGTCAAAACGGTGCTTGAAGCTCCGGTGGCCAGCATTGTGGAGCGATTGCGTCAGTCCCGGTTAGTGGGCAGTGATGAAACCAGTGCTCGGGTCGATGGGCAAACCCAGTGGGAATGGGTCTTTCAGAATGAGCAGGTGTGTGTGCATGTGATTCGTCCAACTCGGGGCAAAGCGGTGATTGATTCAGTGATGGATGGTCATCGTCCCCAGATTTGGGTATCTGATTTATTTAGTGCCCAAGCAGCCCATCCTGCAGAGCAGTGGCAAGTGTGCCTGGCTCATCAACTGAGAGATTGTCAGTATGCGATTGATGCAGGTGACGACCTCTTTGCCCCCCGCATGAAACGGCTATTTCTACGAGCGATTGCCCTGCAGCGACGACGACAGACTTTAGCCCCCTCGACGGTTGAGCAATACGGTTCTCGGTTACGGGGTTCTTTGTCAGAGATTTTGCAGCTCGAGCCGAAATCCGATGAGGGTAAGCGATTGCTCAAACGCTATCAAAAAATTCGTAACCATCTGTTGCTCTTCTTAACGGATGAAACGGTTCCACCAACGAACAACGCGAGTGAACAAGCGTTGCGTTGGAGTGTAGTGTTTCGCAAGGTCACCCATGGGTTCCGCTCCGATTGGGGGGCTGAGTTGTTCGC
>JAYKJC010000814.1:0-1182 GCA_035285885.1 Leptolyngbyaceae cyanobacterium
ATCCATATCTCCGTGTTAGTGACGCGAAAGCGGCCATTGAATTCTACAAACTGGCTTTCAACGCTGAAGAAGATTTTCGATTGTGCGAACCGGGTGGGCGAGTCGGGCATGCGGAACTCAAGTTCGGTTCCTTCACGATTATGCTTTCGGACGAATACCCCGAGTACGGAATCCATGGGCCAGAAAAGTTCGGTGGCTCGGGCTCGTCGGTTCATCTCCATGTCGAAGACGTTGACGCGATGACCAAGCAAGCGGAAGCGGCGGGAGCCAAGGTGACGATGCCGCCGACAGACATGTTTTATGGTGAGCGTTCGTCCAAATTGCTCGACCCCTTCGGCCATGAATGGATGCTTGGCTCACACATCGAAGAAATATCGGCTGAAGAGATGCAGCGTCGATTTAATGAGATTATGGGACAGTCTGCACAAGAATAGCTAATCGAAGAGACCGACGTTGATGATAAGTGACATCGAAGACTATTTTGCAAAAGGTTGCGGTCGCTGCGAGCGTTTCGCGACTGCGGATTGCTCGACCAGAAAATGGATCCCGGGCCTCAACGAACTCCGTAGAATCTGCCTGGGTGCAGGACTTCTAGAAACGGTAAAGTGGGGACATCCATGCTACATGTACGAAAATCGCAATATCGTCATTCTCGGTGCTCTGCGCAACGACTTTCGCATAAGTTTTTTCGATGCCGCGCTGATGAAAGATCCTGAAGGAGTCCTGGAGAAACAGGGGCCGAATACGCGTCACGCTGACATGATTCGCTTTACGGAGAATTCCGCCGTCAATCAGCTTGAATCGGTGATCGCTAGTTACTTGAAAGAAGCGATGGAGTATGCAAAAGCTGGAATTAAACCGCCTAAAGAAGATGCTACCGTGGAGTTGCCCGTCGAATTGAGCGAAGCATTGGCATCCGATCCGGAGCTCTCAACCGCCTTTTATCGACTGACCCCTGGAAGACAGAGAAGCTACGTGATCAATCTAAATTCAGCAAAGAACCCAAAGACTCGCTTCGCCCGAATCGCCAAATTTCGAGACAAGATACTCGCTGGCAAAGGTGCCATGGATCGGTAGCACCGTCGACAATCACATCTTTTGGTTGAGCGGATGGGGTGGGATTCGAACCCACGGTACGCTTTCACGTACGCCGGTTTTCAAGACCGGTGCCTTAAACCGCTC
>JAYKJC010000815.1:0-1339 GCA_035285885.1 Leptolyngbyaceae cyanobacterium
GGTGTGTTGAGTTTTGCCAGTGAGGTGCGGGTTTTGATGCAAATGCATCCGGAGCTCAGAACAATTAGCAAACAGCAACTCAGTAATTGGTTGTTTTGGCAAACCATTCCGGGTGGGTGCCTCATTGAAGGCATTGAAGAGCTGGCCCCCGGGCATTATATACTTTTGAAGAACAGCGAGGTTTTGGAAACTGGGTCTTTTCTGCAAGTCAATCCATATTTGGGTATTCAGCCCAGTAGGGAAGAGGCCTTGGCAGAAGTTAAAGAAAAGGTGAGTAGCGCCATAGAAAAGCGCTTGGTGGCAGATGTGCCTTTTGCAGCGTTTTTGTCAGGGGGTGTAGACTCCAGCATTATTACGGCCGTAGCAGCCCAGCGCTTGGGCAAAGACCTGCACACCTTTACGGTGTCTTTTGACGAAAGCCAGATCTCAGAGCACCAAATTGCCGCTGAGGTAGCCAAACGCTACCAAACGCAGCACCATGAAATCAGACTTAAACCCAAAGACTTTCTCGATCTTTTGCCAGAAGGTTTGGCAGCTACAGACCACCCGAGTGGCGATGGCCTTAATACGTATGTGGTGTCTAAATATACCCAAGCGGCTGGTTTTAAAATGGCGCTTTCGGGCATTGGTGGCGATGAATGGTTTTTGGGCTACCCATACTTTAGAAAAATGGCCGAATGGCACCAAAAAGCCTGGATGGGCAATTTAAAGGCTTTTAGCCCTGTGCTTCCATTTCAGTTTCGTAAAGGCCTTGAAATTGCAGCGGCCGTGGCAAAAAACGGCGGCGCTGCTTATGCGTATCAGCGCTTGGTTTTTGATCAAGCCAGTATCACAAAACTTTTTGGCTTACCTGCGCCCAATTTATTCCCAATCAAAGAAAAACAAGCGCATTCGCTATCGCTTTACTCTGAGCAAGAATGGGAATTCTACACCCAACCCGTTTTGCTACGCGATAGCGACCAATACAGCATGGCTGTGGGCTTAGAACTGCGTGCGCCCTTCATGGACGCTGATTTAGTAGACTACACTTTGGCATTGCCAGACTCACTTAAACTTGGGAAGCGCCCCAAAGACATGCTTATTTCAGCTTTTGAAGCAGATTTACCTCGTGCGGTCTATGACCGTCAAAAGCAAGGCTTTACCTTGCCATGGGCGCAATGGATGCAAACCGAGTTAAAAGATTTTTGCACAGAGCGAATTGCGCGTTTTTGCAACAGAATAGCACACCAAGGCCTCCATCAAGAATGGCTGCTCTTTCAAAAAGGAAAATCAAAGTTGTCGTGGTCCCGGTTTTGGGCTGTGGTGGCTTTGGAAGATTGGCTTGATAGACATGAAATTA
>JAYKJC010000816.1:0-2483 GCA_035285885.1 Leptolyngbyaceae cyanobacterium
GCTGCTCGCGTTCGGCGTGAACGTGACCGACGGCCAGCAGGCTGCGATCCAGGGTGGCGTGAACGCGCTGCTCGGGCTGTGGGTCGCGCTGACGTTCCACAAGTCCCCGTACCGGGAGCTCGACGAGGACGTGGAGGCATGAGTCGAATCATCACTGTGGCCGACATTGTGGAGGCACAGAAGAAGTTGGACTTCAGCATCAAGGGGACGCGCGAGGAGATCGACGAGCGCGACCTCGCCATGCTCAGGGCGTGGGCTGACTATCGCGCAAACGACCGGGACGCCGACTAGTGCAGCTTGCCGTCAACCGGCACGCCAGCAAGGCGACCCGGGAAACGTGGACGTTCCACCATCTCACGGACGTCCACGCAGATGACAGCGACTTCGCTCGCGACGAGTTCGAGGCGAGAGTCAAGGAGATCAAGGACGACCCGCACGCGATCTGGCTCGGCGGCGGAGACTACGGGTCGCTGATCCTCCCCGAGGACAAGCGGTTCGCGACGCACGCGCACGAGGACGTGCATCGCATCCCCGACGCCTACGTCGAGTCGGTCACGGAGCTGTTCCTGCCGATCCGGCACAAGTGCGTCGGCTGGGGAATAGGGAACCACGAGGACACCGTGTACCGCCGCTACCACCGTGGCGTCGGTGCTGAGATCGCACGGAACCTCGGGGTCGCTGACCGCTACCTCGGGGTGCGCGGCTGGAGCGTGAACCAGTTCATGCTTCACGAGCGGCGCATCACCCTGAAGCTGTACTGGTGGCACGGGTGGAGCGCCGGTCGCCTCAAGGGGCGGAAGGCGCTCCAGGCCGAGCGTGATCTGTCGGCGTGGGATGCGGACGTCCTGTTGCTCGGCCACGACCACCAGCCGTACTACGACATCTGGTTCACGGAGGAGTGCTATCCGACCCGTTCTGGGTGGGCGCTCAAGCAGGTGCCGAGGGCGGTCATCAACGGCGGCTCGTGGACGTACGGTCAGCGGCCACCGTTCGATGCCTCGACGATGAAGATGTCGCAGATCCCGAACGAGAAGTGGGCCGAGGGCCGGAACTTCCGCCCGCAGCCTCCGGTGAACCCGAAGCTGCTGATCAACCTGGACTACGGGAATCCGAAGAACGACAAGAACGGGGCGAAGGGTCGTCCTGCCGGGTTCTCGTTCGAGATCCGGGCTCATGCGGAGACGTTCTACGTGGGAGGGTTCGCAGCGTGACCGACGCGAAGTGGGTCTGGGACACGGGCTACAAGCGGTGGGCGAAGACGGATCCCGGCGCACCGCACGCGAACGTGCCGGCCGAGGAGACGACCGAGGAGAAGCTCCAGTTCTGGCTGGACGTGAAGAAGCGGTGGGACGAGTGGTACGACGAGCGGTCGAAGGTGCCCGCGAGCGCGTTCAACGGATTGCTGGCCGCCTACCACGGGGAGAACGAAGTGCCACACCTGGAAGGCGACCTGTGCGGGTGCGAGTGCCCGTGCGGGCTCGACTGCTCCTGCTCCGAGCAGGCAGACGCGCCTACCACCAGCATCCTCGACGACGCGAAGGCCATCGTCGATGCCCGCGGTCGCGACTACGACCACCCGCTCCCGAACCACGAACGGATCGCAGACCTCTGGAGCGTGATCCTCGGGCGACCCGTTACGCCGACGCAGGTGGTGTACTGCATGATCGCGGTGAAGCTGGCCCGATTGGTGGCTACTCCCGACCACAGGGACTCGCTGGTCGACATCGCAGGGTACGCCGCGTGCGCGGGCGCGATCCTGGATGGCGACGGCTAGCCCGTTCCGCGTCTATCTCGTCAAGCATCCGCCCACCGGACGGTGGCTCGAGGTACACGCTCCTAGCCAGGAGCAGGCGCGGACGACGGCGTACCTGCACCTGTGGCTCCTACTGAATCGAGACGAGGACGGCCCCGCCTAGCGCGGGGCCGTCTTTCGCGTCCCCGGAGACCTCGTTCGGGACAGTATCCCCCAAATGGGGTACTCGTCCAATCCGTAGTTTCCCACAAAGTTGCGTCGCACCCCACGTTTGGGGTTGACGACGACCGGGGATCGGTGTAGGTTCGTGCCGTGCCCTCGATCACCCGTGCCGTCGCGCTCTTCACGGTAGCCGCGTTCGTCGCCGCCGTGGCCGCGCTGTTCCCGAGGGCACGGCGATGAACACCCCCAGCGCCTCGACGTGGTACCGCTGGGGAAGGCACGACGCCGAGATCGCCCCCGAGTCGTTTCGCGGGGAGGTTCCTCGCGCCGAGTTCTGGAGGATGAGGCGGCTTGGCAACCGGCAGATAGCCGCGTACTGGCTCGGCGTCGCACGCGCGCTCAGGGAGCACGCATGACCGCCATCCCGTCGGTCGCCGCAGCACCCTCCTCTCCCAGAAAGGCAGAGGGTGAAGGGGTTGAAGGAAGCCTCGTCGTGGTCGCTTCCGCTGCGGCGGCCGTCGAGATGGCGCCGTGGGTGATGGAGCAGTTCGACGACCAGGGCGACCTC
>JAYKJC010000817.1:0-1334 GCA_035285885.1 Leptolyngbyaceae cyanobacterium
GTGCCGCGGATCACCGTGCAGAAGGCGCGCGCGGGCGCCGACAGATACCAGGGCCCAACCGCCTGCGCCAATCCCAGCGGGATCGCCAGCAGGAAGCCCAGCACAACCGACAGCACCAGTATCCACAGCGTGCGCCACAGCCCCTGCCCCGCCAGCGGCAGGTATTTCGGCAGCCAGTCCCAGCGCAGCGTCAATGCGCACCAGACCACAAGCCCCAGCGCCAGCGCGATCATCACCACCCGGTGCGGCATCAGCCAGGCCCGCAGCGCGCTCATCGCCCCGCCCCCGCCAGATCGGGCTGGCCGCGCCGCGCCCAGCGTTCGATGCGGCCGAAGATGACGCCCGAGGTCAGCGTGACCATCAGGTACAGAACCCCCGCCGCCATGTAGAAGGTGAAATAGGCCCGCGTGCTGCTGGCCGCCTGCCGGGTCTCCAGCGTCAGTTCGCTGAAGCCCACGATGGCCAGCAGCGCGGTGTCCTTGGTGGCGATCAGCCACAGGTTCGCCAGCCCGGGCGCGGCAAAGCCCATCATCGCCGGGATGGTGACGCGGCGCAGGATCATCAGCGGCGGCATGCCGAAGGCCCGCGCCGCCTCGATCTGGCCCGGCGGCACCGCCTGGATCGCGCCGCGCAGCACCTCGGTCGCATAGGCGCCCTGCACCACGCCCAGTACCGCTATCCCGGCCGCAAGGCCCGAGATCTGGATCCGCTCGTACCCCCAGGCCAGCAGCACCTGGTTCACCGCGTCGGTGACGGCGAAATAGAGGATCAGGATCAGCACCAGTTCCGGCACGGCGCGGACAATGGTGGTGTAGACGGCCAGCAGGTCGCGCGTGATCGGGCCGCCGTAAAGCTTGCCATAGGCCCCGAGGGTCCCGATCACGAGGCCGAGGCCGAAGGCCCCGCCCGCGATCAGGATCGAGTTCCAGAGGCCGCGCAGGAGGTTCGGCCCCCAGTCGGACAGAAGGGCGATCATCTGGTCCATGGCCGGGGGCCGGGCCCGTTTCCCGTCGCCCGCTTACTCGCCGTAGATCGACGAGGCGAAGTAGGGCGCGCTGATCTTGTCGTAGGTGCCGTCGGCGATGACCTTGGCGATGCCTGCGTTGAACTTGGCCTTCAGCTCTTCCTCGCCCTTGCGCAGGCCGACGCCGACGCCCTTGCCGAGCACTTCCGGGTCATTGGCCACGGCGCCCATCGATTCGCAGCAGGCGCCTGCGTCCGAGGCAAGGAAGGCGTCCATCGCTGTGCTGTCGGCCTGGGTCGCGTCGATGCGGCCCGCGATGAGGTCCTGGTTCGCCTCGTCCTGGGTCTGGTACACCTTGATCTCGGCGGCC
>JAYKJC010000818.1:0-2035 GCA_035285885.1 Leptolyngbyaceae cyanobacterium
ATAGAAGTGTTGCGAGGTATGGATTTGCGATTTCAATTGCGAGAGAATAGAAATTAAGGATACTGATTCCACTCAAGAGGTCAATGAGATGAGAGATTGGGCTAGCTAAGAAATCCATAGCAGTCCATTTAAGGATTTTCGTCACGGGCAACGGTTGCGCTCGACGATCCGAGTGTTGAGTGAGCATCCCGGGGAAAGCGTGCCGCAAGCGAGTGGGAATGCCTCAGAGAGCCAAAGTATTTATCGGTTTTGGGCAAACGAGCAAGTGAATGCCAAAGCAATTTTGTTGAGCCATCGACCCAGTGTTGTCGAGAGGGCGAATGCTCAGGCGGTGGTTCTAGCCATTCAGGACACCACCGATTTAGACTTCACTAGCTTGAAGCAGACGAGTGGATTAGGCTTTATTAACCAGACGAACCAGCAGGGCATCAAGGTTCATAGTTGTTTGGCGGTGAGCGGAGAAGGAGAACCCTTGGGATTGCTCCATCAGCACACCTGGAATCGGCAAGAGCGAGCAGGCAGACGGGGAGAACGACGCAAAAAGGCAACCCACCAAAAGGAAAGTCAGCGTTGGCTCGATACGGTAAAGGCGGCGGAAAGCGGGATTAACCCATCCGTTTGCCTGGTGCATGTGGGCGACCGGGAAGCCGACATTTACGACCTGTTTATTCAGCCGAGAGCGCTGGGCAGTCAATTGTTGATTCGAGTCGAGCACAATCGCAAAGTGCAGCATGAGTTGGACTATTTGATTCCCACGCTTGAGCAAGCAACGGTGATGGGGCAACAGACGATTGAGTTGGAACGCAACCCCGAACGCCCTGCACGCCAAGCCACTTTAACGGTACGGGGGATGCAAGTGACGCTTGAAGTACCGCGTCACCACAAACAACCAAAGCAGTGTCAACCGGTCGCCTTAAACTTTCTACTGGTTGAAGAAGCAACGCCACCCACCGAAGGAAAACCGATTCGTTGGCTATTGTTGACGACGCTACCGATTGATAGCTTTGAGCAGGCATGGCAATGTGTGCGCTGGTATACGCTGAGGTGGCTGATTGAGCGATTTCATTTCACCCTCAAAAGTGGATGTCGCATCGAACAACTGCAACTTGAAACAGCATCCCGTCTACTTAAAGCACTGGCGACCTATTCGATTGTGGCTTGGCGCTTGATGTGGCTCACCTATTGTGCCAGACTCTCACCCGATGACGCGTGTACAACCGTTTTACAACCGGCAGAATGGAAATTACTCAGGCGTAAGTTTGAGCCGAAAAATCGCTCTAAAAAGCCGCCAACCCTGCGTCAAGTGGTGCGTTGGATTGCCCAACTGGGGGGATTCCTTGCCCGAAAAGGCGATGGTGAACCTGGACTAAAGACCCTATGGCGAGGGATTGGTGTACTCCACCATTTACTCGAAGGAGCGCAACTGGCTCCTAAAACATGAGCCCTGCAAGCATCCTGCCGACTTTTGCGTAATGGATAGCCCAGCTTGGGAGAGGGGCTGGGGGTGAGGGCTCCGGGAGAGACACTGAGCATGTAGACGCGATCGCGGCTTCCCAAACGGTGGGCCACCCATCCACCCATCCACCCATCCACCCACCTACCTCCACCCTCCCCCACGGCATCCTCTACCTCTCCGCCTACAGCGGCGATCGCCCCGACAGCAAAGACAGCCTCCCCCACCCCGCCTGCCAGCCCCTGCAAACCGCCTGGGCTGAGTATGGGAGTGCGATCGCCCCCGGCAAAACCCTCCGCGACTGGCTGCGGCTCAACTTCTTCAAAGATGTCCACGTCAGCATGTACGAGCAGCGACCCATCTACTTCCCCCTCTCCTCCGAGAAAAAGAACTTCGTCGCCTTTATCGCCATCCACCGCTGGCAAGACACCACCCTCACCGACCTCCTCGCCGAATACCTCGTACCCGAACAAGCCCAGCTCGACGGCGAAATTGCCGACCTGCTCGGCACCAAAAACCAAGGTGACGCCAAAGCCCAGGCCAGTGCCGAAAAGCGCTACACCGAACTCATGCAGCTCAAAA
>JAYKJC010000819.1:0-1659 GCA_035285885.1 Leptolyngbyaceae cyanobacterium
CACTCCCCCCCGACGACGCGGAGGGCGCTGCGGGCCATGGCGGCGGTCGTGACGGTGCCCCGACCGCCCTCCTCCTCGACCTCGAGAAGGAACGCGTCCATGCTGTCCAGCCACTCCCGCGCGTCCGTGCGCGTCCACGCGGGGCCGTCCCCCACCGTGTACTGGTAGGCCACGTACGGCACGCCATCCCGCACGCGGTCGGCGGTGTGGACCACCACGCGCACGTCGCGGATCCGCTCACTGTCGATGATGCGCCCGTCGTCGTCCACGCGCCGCATGATGGCGTCGTGCACGGCGTCCACGACGAGAACGGCCTCGTCGAACGTGAAGCGGGCTCCGACGCTCTCGTCCTCCCGCAAGAGGTAGACCATGCGCTCGTCATGGTCGAGGCGAACGAGCCAATCGAAGGACCCGTACCTGAAGGCCTGCACGCGACCCATCGCGTCTCCCTGTGTCTCCCCCTTCCCTTAGGCGTGCGTACCCTGCACCGCGTACGCGCTCACCCGCTCCGACGCCGACGCCCGCTTCGCTTCTCTTGCGGCGCTGGTGCTGGCACAGGCTGGGTTTCGCCCAAGATCAAGGCGCGCAGGTTGCGGGCCAGTTGTCGCCCCGATGTTCCACGAGTGACCTCGCGGTGAGGATCCCAGGCGCGGGAAAGCTCACGAAGGTCGCCCTCCCACAGTACGGTGTTCAGCGCCTCCAGGAAGTTGGGCCCCATCACGGCATGTGCGCGACGTGCGTGCTCGAGCGTGAGGCTTCCGAAGAGAGCCGATGCGGCGTTGTTCATCTCGCGCTCGAACTTCACGCTGTCCACTCCGGCTGGCTTGCGGCGATGGGCGTGAACAATCTGCAGAAGCACCTCGAGGTCATCGCCATGGTGGGGGCGAAGCTGCGAGATCGGCTTCATGGGAGGCTGGCGAACAGCCGCACCGGCTTGGGCCAACACCTCGGCGTGGCTCATGGTGCTGGGGACCCTTTGGCCGCTCCACTGGCGCGAGACCGCGCGCAACATGCCTTGCGGCATGGCGGCCAGCGCGGCCTCGAAGCGCTCACCCATTGCGTGGCGCACGGTCCTGGCAGCTTCAAGGTCCATATCCCCGATAAGGGCGTTGATGCCGTAGCGAATGCTCTTGTCGAAGGCAGCCTGATTGGTGTTCGGCCGACGCAAGGACAAGCTCGACAGCCCGTCGAGCAAGCCCACTCGGTCGTTGGCCAGTTTGACCTGTGGCACTTCCGCCGGCGCAGTCTTCGCCTCTTTCGCCTCCGGTTCTTCGACCTCTTCCTGCTTGACCCAGCGCCACACCATGCGCCCGTTGCGGTCGCGCACCTTCTTGCGAACGCGCCCCATGGCCGCCATCTCGGCCGCCACCTGGGCCTCGCTCTTCTTCGGCTTGCCCTTGCACATGACCACGAGCTCGGCGTGCAGGGCGTGCAGGTAGCGGATCGGGCGCATCATGTACCTCTGGCGCGACCGTAGCACCGCGTACCCTGCACCGCGTACGCGCTCCTATGGGACGCACATGGATCTCACGCGCTACCTCTGGATGTCCGGCCGCTACACGTTCGTGCGAGAGCAGGGCTCGCACCGCATCTCTCGCACCGCCCTGGCGCTGGCGCCCCTGTTCTTCGTGGGGGGGCGCTTCACCGGGATGCCCGTCT
>JAYKJC010000820.1:0-1719 GCA_035285885.1 Leptolyngbyaceae cyanobacterium
GCCTTAATCGCGTCTCGGGTGTCGGTATAGATTCGGGTAACTTTCAAAATTTCAATTCCTTAGCCGGGATTTCTTCTATGCGTATTTCTTCTCGTATCGGTTTTACTGCCAGTTCATCGCCATAGCCCCGGTCTTTTGCTTTGCTTTTGAGCCAAAAAATCAAAGCCGTAACGTTACCCGCTAAGGCAAGCGTTATTAGCTTGTGCTCCATCTTATCTTTTACGACCTCGGGCACTTCCTGAACCTGTGTCGCAAACTCGGGGTCGGTCTTAATCCAGGTGTAAAATGTTTTTCGGTTTATGCCCGCAAGCCGACACGCTTCCGAGACATTCCCGTCAGTTTCGGCCAAAGCAAGCAACAATTTCCCTTTTTTGGAAGGTGTTCTGACGCTTAATGCGGGTTTAGATTCGCTGTCCGCAACATTCGCAGATTCGTTTTCCATCTCGGTTTTTGTAAAAATCGGGTGGGTGTGGCAGTCGCTTGACCCAGTCCTTTAACCGGAACGGGTCGCGGGTTTCAATGTTCTTTTCCTCAAAGCCCCAAGCCCGGAGCCAGTCAGGAACCCAAAAACTAGGACAGGCTTTTTGATTGACTTGGTTATGGCCTAAAATTTTGACACTAGGATAAAAAGCCAAAATTGTTTTTAAATCCGCTACGATAGCCTCCTCTTGCTTCGGGCTTATGTTGCAAACAGCCTCATTTTGGTTCCGGTTGTTGATGCCGCCAATGTAGCTGAGGTGAATCGTGTTGAAGTTATGGTACTGGCCTCCGGGCAGGATACCGTTTGTCCATTCATCGCGCCAATTATAATACTCGCGCTTGCGCCCATCTTGGGAATAGATATTATGATACCCGCCACGAGACCAGCGCAAAATGTTGAGGAAAAAGTTCTGAACTTGTTCCGGGGTATTGGCCGAGTTTCCGGCTGTGGTGTGGATAACTACGCCTAAGGTTGCTGTTCTTTTACTCATTTCTTGAAACGATTAAATTCCACATACACCATAACCGAATCAGGCTTTACTGCCCACCTTAGCGACGTTTGCACCTTCTGGTTTTTGAAGTAGAACTCGCCATTAGGTGTTAGCTTGTCGCTAATTTTGTTGCCAAGCACGCGCCGGAAGTCGGAGCGAAAGAAGTCGCCAGCAACTCGGATAGAATCTTTTTCAAACTCGGCAACGTCCAACCGAAGCAGCTCGGCAACGGCTTCAATGGTAATGTCCTTGCCCACTTCAAAGAGCAGGTTCTTTTGAAAGTTTCCGCACCCGACCAGCATTAAGGCAATTGCGCTAAGTATCAGTACCTTTCTCATTTTTGGAATAGAATTTATGGAATAACTTAATAAGGTCATTGACTTGTAACCGTTGCTCATCCAGCCTTGCAAGCAGTTCCTTTAAGAATAACTGCTCCCGTTCCTGCATGCGCACCCGGTCTTGTTTGCTTTCTTCGCGCTCGGTTTTGAGTTGCTCTTGCCAAATCAAATCCCGCTTGCCCATTTCTTTGTACATAAGCCAAGCGATGAGCAAGGCAAGGCCAACGGTTCCGATTTTGTCCAGATACGGCAAAAACTCCGCTTCTGGGAGTGCTGTACCTAAAAAGAACCAGCCCGAAACATAAACAAGAATAAGCCCTAGTTTCATACCTAAGCAACATTTTTTTTGCCTAGTTAGTTGTTATAATACCAAATGCAGGAACTTGATTACTTATTCTTTTACCACCACG
>JAYKJC010000821.1:0-1121 GCA_035285885.1 Leptolyngbyaceae cyanobacterium
TAGATGGCGTTGTCGGCGCGCGGCGCCGAGGAGTGGCCGCCGGGATTGCGGACGGTGAAGGTAAAGCTGGCGTAGGTCTTCTCCGCCGTTTGCACGACATAAGTGAGCGGCTGGTTCTCCGATGTGAGCTGGCCGCCGCCGGCGTCGGAGTTGAGCGCGAATTCGGCGTCGCCGATCAACGCGCGATGCTCGTTGAGCAAGGCTTGCGTGGTGAGGCCGGTGGTTTCTTCGTCGCCGCTGAACCAGAGAATGAGGTCGCGTGTCGGCCGGAAGCCCTCGGCACGCAGCGTCAGGAATGTCGCGGCGATGTGCACGAGACCCGCTTTGTTATCGAGTACGCCGCGCCCGAACAGCATGCCGTTCTCTTCGACCAGCGTGAACGGATCGCGCTCCCACTCTTCGCGGCGCGCGGGACCGACATCCATGTGCGCCAGAAACAGGATCGGCCGGCCGCCGCTGCCGTCGCCGCGATAGCGCACCAGGATGCCGGCGGAGTCGCCGCCATTGATGATGTGCACGTCTTCCGCCGCGAAGCCTCCGGCGCGGAAGCGCTCGGCGAGGTAATTCGCCATGGCGATGTTTTGGTCGCCGGTCGCAGTGTTGAAGCCGACGACGCGTTCAATCAGCTCGCGCGCCCGGGCGCGCTCAGCGTCGCTTTGGGCCGAGGCTGGCGCGGCCACTAAAGACAGACACGTCAGCGCAAGCGCCGCCAACGACCGTCGCAACATAAAAATACCTCCCGCGCGGCTGCTGTGCTTGCGGCCGCTTTTTTGGCGATGCTGGGGGCGGGTTAGCGCTTTGGCAAGGGATGGCGGCACAGGTTAACCGATCATGACCGCGACCCATGCCCCCATGGAAGCCGCAGCGCCTGCGCGCGCTGATGCGGCGCGTTGGGAGGTCGTGGCCGCCGCGCTCTGCTTGGTCCAGTTCTCGGAACCGTTCTTCGCCGCGCTTGCGCAGAGCCAAGGCGCCACCGAGCCGCCGGGTTACGCGCGCATCTTCTTTTTGCCGGTCTACGCCTTTCTCGGTTGGGTGGTCTGGCGCCAGGCGCGAACAGCGGCGCGCACCGTGCTCGCCGTACCATTGCTGATGGCGCTGGTTCTGCTTGCTGGCGCATCGAC
>JAYKJC010000822.1:0-1097 GCA_035285885.1 Leptolyngbyaceae cyanobacterium
CGAGTTAATGAACTCAAAGCGGTAATGGCTAAGAAGGGCTATGCCTTTTTTGAAGCCGGGGACTACAACCTAAACATTATCGCAATCCGAGAAAATGACCTGTTTGAAAATACGTTTTCGGATAAATTACTGGTTCCTTACAAAGTCAACGGCCAATGGCAGATACTTGAATTAAATTGGACAACCATAGCCGGAACGCTAGGCCGAGGCGGCGAAAAGAATCCACTCACCGGGCGCGAAACCGGAACGGGTGTTGATGGCGTTGCCGTGATTGTGGAGGGGCAATATCGCCGGGCTTTGCAATGGAAGTCAAACGGCTGGCGCTATCCTTTTGTCCGGTACTTACACCAAATCCAGCCTTTTAACTATTACCGAGACAATAACCGGGACGGAAAAATCACTCGGGACAAAATTTATTCCGGCATCTATCAAACGCACTTGCACCCGATGTCGCCTCGGGGTGTGCTTTCGGCTTTTGTAAACTTCTGGGGCGCGGCTTGGAGCCAGGGCTGTATGGGCGCCCCTGAGCCTGAGTTTCGGAAACTTGACCGCCTTATCACGCAAGCGATAAAAGCAAGGCCGGATTTGGGTAATGTATTCACGCTGACCTTGTTACACCGAAACGATTTCAATGGCTGAAAATGTAGAATCTAAACCCGCATTAAGCGTCAGAACCCCGAGCAAAAAAGGAAAATTGTTGCTTGCGCTGGCCGAAACTGACGGCAATGTGTCAGAAGCGTGTCGGCTTGCGGGCATAAACCGCAAGACATTCTACACGTGGATTAAGACCGACCTCGAGTTTGCGACACAGGTTCAGGAAGTGCCCGAGGTTGTAAAAGACAAGATGGAGCATAAGCTGATAACGCTCGCCTTAGCGGGCAACGTTACGGCTTTGATTTTTTGGCTCAAAAGCAAAGCAAAAGACCGGGGTTATGGCGATGAACTGGCAGTAAAACCGATACGAGAAGAAATACGCATAGAAGAAATCCCGGCTAAGGAATTGAAATTTTGAAAGTTACCCGAATCTATACCGACACCCGAGACGCGATTAAAGCAGGAAAAACTGTCATCGTCCACGAGGGCGGTAGCAGGTCAGG
>JAYKJC010000823.1:0-1125 GCA_035285885.1 Leptolyngbyaceae cyanobacterium
CGTCCTCAAGGTAAACAAGTTTGTGTTTGTATGACTCCTCGATCATGTCTCTGATTCGATCCGGGTAAATCTGGAAATAACGATCATGATTACCTGCAACGAAAATTTTGTGCTGGTAGGGAAGCTCCGAGAACCAATCTAAGAATTCTTTAATCTCTCTTTCGTGCCAACCGCTATTCATTATATCACCTGAGTGTATTAAAACATCTCCACCTGTTAACGCGTGTTCACAAAATCTGTGCTTTGTGTGTGTATCTGATATAAATGTAATCTTCATTTGTTTTTTTATTATTCAGGTAATTTATCCCAATCCCCCGATGCTAAACACCAGGTATAATAACCGACACTTTCTGTCCAAGTTTCTTCAGTGGTAGTAAATAGCCAAATCCAAGTGGCTAGAAACATAGGGATTGGACAGAGTGGAAGTCCAACAGTAATTCTTAATATCCTTTTCATTTGTTATTTTCCTTTTTTATGTGTTCTTCACAAAGTGTTTGCCACCACCCAGTAGTTTGTAACTTTCCAGGATTCCCGCACTCTTCGCAAATTTCCTGGCTTGCTGTTTCTGCCTCGGAAATAAGATCATGTACCTCATTGGGAGCACCATTGATGTAAAATCTTAAACCTCCGAATTTTTCTTTTACCTGGGTAGTTTGCTTATCCCATCCAGCTGCTATTGACTTTTCTATAAGGGTTTTGATCAGGCCAAGCCAACCATTACCTACTGCGAAGAAGTGTCTGGATTTTATAGGTCCTCTATCGGGGAAAAATCCATTTTCAACCCCGCCAATCGACTCCAGAAACTGGCCGAATTCTTCGTCCGATAAATAATTATTATTCTCCATCTTCTTTTTCTATAAAGTAAACTTTTTCTTTTGTTAAATTGTATAGATTCCCATTCTCCGAAACTATATTTATTACGGGTCTGAATCCAAACCATTCCTTGCTGGCTGGTATTTCTTCAATCCCATAAAGTATCTTTTTCATTTGATTGCCGGAGAAATCAAATTCTGTATGAATTCTAATATCTTTTACGGTTCCAAATGTCGGTCCATATTTAGAAACATAAACGAATCTTTTTCCAAGGTACTCTGCCTTGTAAGCTTCCACAATATTCTCAAGTCC
>JAYKJC010000824.1:0-1566 GCA_035285885.1 Leptolyngbyaceae cyanobacterium
AAGAACTATCCAGATATAGACATCCAGAAGAAAAACCCAACTTTACTTTACCTACCAGATTCACTAGAATGATCACTATAGAAGTACTAAATAAATACCACGATGATGGACTGTTATACAAACAATCACATCCATCACTGCCGCTAACAATCTGGAACTACACAGAGAAGGTGCAATACGAATATTTGTGGGATGATGTCACAATTCAGTGTAGAGGTCTAATCACCGAAGATAGCACGGGTAAAGTCCTAATCAGACCATTCAAGAAGTTCTTCAACTACGAGGAGGTTGGTGGAAAGGGAATGATTCCAACGAGCGGGGAGAATAGGGAGTATGTCTATGTGCAGGAAAAAATGGACGGGTCCCTAGGAATCCTATTCTACTATGCAGACCAATGGATAATGGCGACCAGAGGTTCATTCACTTCAGATCAAGCAATCAAGGGATTAGAAATAGCGAAGGCAAATCACAATAATCTGGAGCACTTCCTGAAAGATGTTGCTTACTTGGTAGAAATTATCTATCCAGACAACCGTATTGTGGTTGACTATGGTGAAAAAGAAACTGTAGTATTTCTTTCAGTAGTTCTTAATCAAAACCATCCCGGATGGGCTCCTTCCGAAGAATCGGAGCTCAACTGGAACACTGCCAATGCAATTCTGTCCGCTTCTGGTATTCCATGGACGGATATAGTTAAAACCGAACAGCACTTCAATTTCTCAGATTCTCTTTACCAATCTTTGAAAGAAAAGAACGAAGACAATAAAGAGGGCTTTGTTCTTAGATTCCATCCAGATAATTTCAGAATGAAGATCAAATTCGAAGACTACGTTAGGCTTCACAAAGTCATGACAGGTCTTTCGACAACAGCAGTTTGGGAAAAGCTATCCCTCGGGGAGACTATGGACTCGCTTCTAGTTAATGTACCGGACGAATTCTATGATAAGATCAAAGACTACGAGAAGGCTTTGGTTGATGAATATGCAAGAGTCGAACTCATGTGTCTAGAATTCTTCAACAAATACAAACACTTAGAGAGAAAAGAATATGCTCAAGAGGTAGAATGGCACAAATACTCGTCAGTTCTGTTTGCCCTCTACAGCGGGAAAAAATATGATCACATGATCTGGAGAAAACTCAAACCGAAATTCAAGAAATTATAACATGAAAGCAGTCCTAGAATTCGACCTCAATGACCCGGACGATGCAATGGCACACCTCCGAGCTACTATGTCAACAAAGTTGGCAATTTGTCTTTGTGACATCCAGGAGGAAATTAGAAAGAAGCTGAAATATGAAGGAGACACGATGGAAGAAAAGGAATACCAAGCATGGGAGGAGATGAACAAGATGTTCTTCACAGCCTTAGAAGAAAATGGGATTGTGCTAGATAATCTTATCGTGTGATCTACAAGGTGTACTTGAGGAAGAATTGATTGAGTCCTGGACGATCAATCTCGTGGACAACTGTCCAATTCTTTTTCTCCGGGTGTTTCCTTTTCAACTCTTCAACCTGATTCAGGGCGTTTTCCTTTCCGCCTCCGGCACTCCCTCTGGTGTCAACAC
>JAYKJC010000825.1:0-2440 GCA_035285885.1 Leptolyngbyaceae cyanobacterium
ACGGCTACGGTGCTGCATTGGATACTATAGAGCATGTGAAGGACAGCATGCGCAATTGGCGCAATACTGAGTGCATCTATAAGTGGTGCAGGCAAGTAGGGCTTATTGAACCTAAGAGTCAAGAGCGGTGGTTTGATAGCATACAAGGTAATAACGCTATACAAATGTTCTCTGTTGTAGATAATAATTGTTATGTTGGCGTATGCGGGTTGACTTCGATACATTGGATTCATCGTAGTGCCGAATTGAGCTACTACATTGCACCTGAGTATATGGGTACTCTGCCGGGTAGGTTTGGTCTGAAGGTGTTCAAAACGCTAATTCGATACGCATTTGACGGCCTTGGACTAAATAGGGTGTTTGGGGATAGTTTTGAACCCAATAACGTAGCCATAATGAACTTGTGCGACCTTGGGCTAAAGCAAGAAGGAGTACTGCGAGAAAGCTACTATAAGGACGGTAAGTTTATCAATAGCGTAGTGCAAAGTATGTTGCGTAGCGAATACGAGGAGGTAAAGGGTGATTGGTGATATTATCTTTACGTGCTTGTTGGTTTTAGTTGTTGTATCAACCATTTGGGATGCTATTGAAAAGCGGCGGCTTTCCAAAGAAATTAAAGTGCTTATACATGATGGAGATAAGCCAATGCTTCCACAAAAGGCTATGAAAAAGCAAATAGAAAAGCCAGAACAAATTAAGCGTGGCGGCGTTGTGCATCTTACGGATAGGCATGAGCTGAACTTGGAAAATGGTTGGGATCAATAATAGGAGGTGTCGATGGTTAAGGATAAGCCAAGCATACGCGAGTGGTTGATTGCTAATAAGGCTGACTATCCAGACAAGGCAAGCGCAGTGCGTGCGTGTGCTGAAGCGTTGGGGTCTACTGTTGATACGGTGAGGGTTAAGGCTAATCTGTTCCGGCTGTTCGATAATGCTCCTGTTGTTACTGCGAAGAGTGCTGCAGCACAGCGCAGTTTGTCACAATTTCGGGATAAGTACGATATACCTTTTAAGATCCGCAATGGAATCAAGCGACATTTGGTTGGCGACGTTTATATGACTGATGGCGAGTTTCGGGACGCTTGCGGGGTGTTGCTCAATTCATGGCGGCGTAATGCGGATCTGGATGAGTTTGCGCCTTATCGCTACAGGTTCGGCGGAGAGCTGCTGTGGGCCAATCAAGACACGATGAGAACAATGAAACAAATTGCCGGTGTGTTTGTGGAGGACTAAATGAAAAAGTCATTACAGGATTTTGAAGATAAGCATGGTCAAACGCGGGTCGGGCAGCTTGAAAAGGCGCTGGAGTACGCAGTTGGAAACCGTGAGCGGTTGGTAGTTGATATCCCAAGCGAGGCAAACACAATAACATTCGGCCTATACGGGGATAACCAATATGGCAACGTCCACGAAGCAACAGAGCAGTATCTTGCTTATTGTGAGCGGTTAAAGGCTGAAGGAATTACCGTCAAGCTTAACTGTGGGGATATATTTGACGGGCATCGAGTGTATGCGGGGCAGGAATTCGAGCTGCATTCATTGGGCTGGAACGCACAGCGCAATCACTTCATTAATACTGAGCCTGTTATTGATGGCATGACTACGTACTTCATCACTGGCAACCATGATGCAAGCCTGAAGAAATTGGCTGGCGTTGACGTTGGGCAGGAAATAGCCGCTTTGCGTCCTGATTGGCAGTATATCGGCGCTGATTATGGCGATATCACGCTGAGAACCGAGAACGGTAGGCAGTACCGTATTCGCCTTATTCACCCGGACGGCGGTACAGCATACGCAATAAGCTACAAAGCGCAGCAATATGCCAACTCGCTTGATGGCGGAACCAAGCCACACATGATAGGCATGGGCCACTTCCACAAAGCTGACCATTTACCTTGCTACAGAAACATGGACATTATACAAGCTGGTTGTTTTGAATGGCAGACTCCGTTTATGTCGCGTAAAGGTTCCGCCGCTCACGTTGGCGGATGGATAGTGCGCGTTACTGTAGGTGATGAGAAGAGCATGAGCAATAGCATTCGTGCGGAGTTTATGGCGTTCTATAAGAGGTAAGGGGCTCCAAATGATCGACGAAATAGACCCCGAAGAAACGCTAACACTGATTAGCGACATAGAATGTGAGCTGGAGGAGCTTGACGAAATAATAGACGAACAGGTGAACGCTATACAGGTAATGGACCTACAGCGGGAACAGTCCCGGTTGCGGCTGGAGAAGCTACAGCGCAAGCGGCAGAGTAGAGAGAAGAAAGTGGCTAAGTTGAAGAAAACATTGGGGGATGAATGACAAAGATTATTGCAGACCCTGGCAGCTGTCATTGTGGCAGTTTTGAGCTTGCAAAAGAGCTGGTTGAAGTTGCTGCTTATTGTGGGTGCGATGCTATTAAGTGGCAACTATTCCCTGATATCCCAAAGTTTACAA
>JAYKJC010000826.1:0-1510 GCA_035285885.1 Leptolyngbyaceae cyanobacterium
GCGTTCCTTAGCGGTAAAAGCCGCGAGGTACAAAACGCGCTCGCCTCAGAAATGCACGCGTTGAGTGAGGCGATGGAATTTGAAAAAGCCGCCGCCATGCGGGATCGCATCAAAGCACTCACCCGCGTGCAGCAGGAGCAGAACATCCATGCAAGCACCGTGCAGGATGCCGATGTCATCGCCTTCACGCGCGAGGGCGCTCATTCCGTTGCGACCATTTTCTTCTATCGCGCGGGCATGCATTTCGGCCATCAGTCGCGCTTTCCCAAACATGCCGCCGATGCCAGCGATGACGAGATTCTCACTGCCTTTATCGCGCAGTTTTATCAATCGAACCTTCCACCCAGAGAGATTCTGCTGAATATGCCGCTTGAACATGCTGCCCTGCTTGAGGATGCGCTGTCTCTGACACCGCCCTACAGGGTGAAGCTGCATACACCTCAGCGTGGTGACAAGCGCGATATTGTTGCGCAGGCCGAGGCCAATGCCTCGGCAGCGCTGCACAAACATATCCAGCAAAAGCTCAGCGATGCGCATCAGATGAAAGCGCTGGTTGAGGCGCTGGAATTAAAAGACATACCGCAACGCATCGAGGTCTATGATAACAGCCATATCATGGGCACAAATGCACTGGGAGCAATGATTGTTTCGGGGCCGGAAGGGTTTATCAAAAAAGACTATCGTCAGTTCAACATCAAAGACGTGAGCACCGAGCCGGGCGACGATTATGGCATGATGCGCGAAGTGTTCCGCCGCCGTTTTGCGCGCCTGAAAAAAGACGATCCCGAGCGCAGCACCGGCATATGGCCCGATCTGGTGTTGATCGATGGCGGGTTGGGGCAACTCAACGCTGTCACCGGCGTGTTTGAAGAATTGGGGCTTGATAATATCACCTATGTCGCGATTGCCAAAGGCCCCGATCGCAATGCCGGACGCGAAACCTTTTTCATTCCCAATCGCCAGCCCTTCACCCTGCCGCCCGGCCATCCGGCGTTATATTATCTGCAACGCCTGCGCGATGAGGCGCACCGTTTCGCCATCGGCTCGCACCGCAAAAAACGCGCAAAATCACTCAGCACCTCATCGCTTGATGACATCCCCGGCATCGGCACCACCCGCAAACGTGCCCTGCTGCATTATTTCGGCTCAGCCAGCGGTGTCGAAAAAGCGACCTTATCAGAGCTCGAAAAAGTAGACGGCATCAGCACCAAAACCGCACAGGAGATTTATGATTTTTATCATTCGTGAGAGTGGGGCTTATGTGTGGTTTAGGGAGGTGAAATATGCTATACTATCAAAAAAAATATTGGGGAGTTATCATGATGTCATCCAACACCACAACTTCGCCTCTCCCACTGGGAGAGGGCGCGTCGCTTGTGCGCACCAAAGGGGAGCACTTAGCAGAGCGGGTGAGGGCTTTTGCTTGCCGCCCGACTATTGCCCTCACCCGAAATCGCTGTGCGCTTTCGACCTCTCCCGATGGGAGAGGTGGGTTTAGCCTCGTCGAATT
>JAYKJC010000827.1:0-1616 GCA_035285885.1 Leptolyngbyaceae cyanobacterium
CCGGTCGCGACGACCTTCGCGTCCTCGCCCTCACCGACGACGACCTCGTACACGGGCGGCTTCGGCTTCCTCGGCGGCAGCTGGTTCCCGACGTCGAGCGGACGGACGAACCCGTACACGCGGCTCCAGTGGTAGTGCGACCGCTGCACCCGGTCGCCCTGGTTGCCGCCGAGGCCGACGATGTAGCTGTCCTTGACCTCGTCCACGATCGAGATGTGGTCGAACGTGGAGCCGTCCCCGATGATGAGGTAGTCGCCCTTGATCGGCCCCTGCGTGCCGCGCCGGAACCGCTGGAAGTACGGCTGGTTCGTGCCAGCGTACGTCCAGAACTGGTAGACGCTGGCGGTCGGGTACGGGTGCTTCTTGCCGGTGACCTGCTCCCACACGTAGTTCGCGAACGCCTGGCACCACGGCCACGCGGCGTGCGGGTCGAGCCAGGTGGCCTTCTTGAACGGGACGATCTCGGCGCCCTTGTTGGAGCCCAACGGGTTCTCCTGCTTGCCGAGATGTGTCTTGGCTTCGGCCAGGATGAGTGGCCCGATGGAACGGGGCATCCGATACCTCCTGATAGAATTGCCGCAACCCACCCTGTTCCCGTGGGGGCAGGGCTTTTGGTGGTCTCGCCGCGAAGACGTGGGCACGTCCTCTCCGGTCACCACCGGGTATGCCCAGCAGGAGCCGCCGACGGGCGGCTCCTTGCTTTAGCCGCCCGGGCGCCGGATCGCGACGTAGTCGCGCTTCGTCGCGTCAACGACGCGAACCTTGCCCCCCGTGAACGGCGCCTCAACCGCCTTGCCGTTCCCGAGGTACATCATCACGTGGCCCGGGTGCGGGAACAGCAGGTCGCCCGGCCGTGCCGCTCCGAGACCCTTCACCGCCTGGCCCACCTTGATCTGCTCGTACGTGGTGCGCGGGATGTTCACGCCCGCACGCGCCCACGCCGCCTGCACGAGGCTCGAGCAGTCGAACCCGACAATGCCCTTGCCGCGCCCGAACCCTTCCGATGGCCCCTTCGTCGTGCCGCCACCCCACGAGTACGGCGTGCCGAGCTGGTCAAGCGCGTACCCGGTCACCGGGTCGGTCGCCGGTGCGCCGTTCATCGACAACGCCGCAGCCGCCGGGCCCGCAGCCTGCGGCATCGCACCCGCACGCTGCGTCAGCTGGTTCGCGTTCTTCGCCGCCGCGAGCTCACCGAGCAGGCCGACGAAGTCGAACTGGCCGGACGCCACCTTGTTCAGCGACTGAAGCGCGACGTCGCGGACGCTGTCGTTCATCGCGAACGACTGCGGGTCGATCCGACGCGTGCCGTCGATCCCGATGACGGTCGACTCGACGGCGCCCTTGCCGAGCCCCGACAGGAGCGTCTGCCTGAACCTCGGGTCGGCGTACCGCTTCGTCGCGTTCGCGACCGACGCGTCCGGGTTCGCGGGCCGCTCGAACTTTCGGACGATGGCGTCGATCGCCTCCTGCCCCGTCAGCCCAGCGGCACCGGCCTCGGCCATCTTCCGGATCGCGTAGTCCACGCCAGCGGGCGAGTTGGCCCACGCGGCGTTCTTGCCCTTGGGGAGCGCACCATGTGTGTACAGCTGGAACGGCCCGTAGCTCAGGCCGTTGTC
>JAYKJC010000828.1:0-1245 GCA_035285885.1 Leptolyngbyaceae cyanobacterium
CTCGCGGCACTGACGCCGGCGCCGAAAAGGGCAATCGAGGGGTGGCTCGCCGAACTGTCGGTCATCGTGGCCCGGCGCCCGGACGACGAATTCGCCGAGGAATTGCGCGTCGAAGCATACGCGTCCAGGCTTTCGCGGTATCCGGCGGACGTCGCCCGGCATGTCCTTCTCGGCAAGACGTGGCGCTTCTTCCCGACGTGGGATGAACTTGAACGCGAATGCGAGGCCCGGACGGCAGGGCGGAAACTGGCGATCCGCGTTTTGGAATCTGGCGGTTCCGATCCAGAGCCCGAGCGCCATCGCGTAACAGCCGACCGGGCGGCGGCAATCATGGCGGAAGTCGGCTTTAGGCCCCGGCGCATGGAGGCGGCAGAATGAGCGACGACGTGGAATACGGGCCGTGGATTGACCACGACGGGCGCGGCTTCCCTTGGGGGATCGTTGGTGACCATCGCGCACGGGGATTCAAGTATCTCTTGACGGCACATTTGCGTCCGGGGCGCGTCCAGACGCCTTGGGAGCAAGCCAACCCGGGCAAAGGCGACACCGAGCACCCTGGTTGGACGTGGAAACGTTCGGGGTGGTTCGGGCGCGGCAAATGGATCGCATCGGACCCGGAATACGCGCGCATTGTGCGTTATCGGTTCGGAAAGCCGAGGGCAAAATCGGCTCAGTTCGAGGTTCTTGCGGAAATCGCGGCGTTGAATCGTGATCCGGTCAGCGAGATTGAGGCCGCAGAATGACCGCCCGCTTCACCCTGGCAGACGAGCGGATGACCATCGCGCCCGACCCCCTCGCCGTCCTGATCGACGTGGTGGCGAGGCACCATGACCTTTCGCCCTTCACGCTTCGCGGCCACGTCAGAACCCGCGATGTCGCCGAACCACGCCAGCTTGCCATGCTGATCGCCCATGAGATGGGCTTGGGAGGCTATCCCAAGATCGGCCGGGCATTCCGCCGCGACCACACGACCGTCATGCACGGCGTTCAGGCGGCTCGGCGCCGTTTGGACGCTCAGGGCAGGGCCAAGGTCGAGAGCATCAAGGCCGAGGTCGAGCGCGAAATACACGTCCCCGACCCGATTTTCAAAAGCAGGAGGTCCGCATGATAAACGCATTCGCCAACAACAACGTGGGAATCGCCACACGTGACGAGGCGCTTATCGGGGCAGCCATCGCCGCTCACGAGGAAGCTGCCGGCCACAGGGGGAGGCTTCCAGGGGAAGGCAATAGCGCGGCCAAGCGA
>JAYKJC010000829.1:0-1373 GCA_035285885.1 Leptolyngbyaceae cyanobacterium
TGGGGTAGCCCAGCACCACGTTCTGGGGGTCCGCGAGCTTCTTGCAGTGGGCGACGAGGTCGCGGCGCCACTCCTCGGCGCGGGAGTAGGTGAGCCGGTCCTCGCGCTCGACCATCTCGAGCATGGCGCGCTCGTCCGACACCAGCACCGCCATCCCGTTGATGAGCGCCTCACGCAGGGCGAAGACGGGGACGATGCCCATCCCCGCACTCCCTCCGGTCTCCTCCGGCGCCTCGTCGATGCTCACACGACCTCCCGCATCTGTTCGAGGTGCCACCGCAGGACGCGCATCAGGTAAGCGCCGCGCCGCTCGCCGGCCTTCTGCAGCGGCACGTCCTCGTAGTGCCAGCGCCCGCTCGGCAGCTTGCGCTTCCGGCGTCCGGGCTTGCCCTCCACCGGCTGCCACGCGTGGTCCGCTGCCTTACGCCCGCCGCGCTTCTTCGGTGCCGACTCGGGGGTGGGCTCCGGCGCCGCTGCGCGCCGACCACGACGACGGGACGGTGCAGGCTCGGGGGTGGACTCGGAGGGGGCACTCACCGCCTCGCGCAGCCGCCTCGCAAACTTGGTGTGCGAATCGGTCGCACCCATCTTCAGACCCCACCGCTTGCCCATCTGCTTGAGCTGCTGGGTGGTGAGGTGAGCGTCGAACGCAGACAGCAGGATATCGCCATGGGGGCCCGCTGCGAACCTCTTAGCCTCGTCCATGGTGAAGTCGGCAAACACCTGGGACATGCCAATGGACAGCGCATTCATGACGTTTAGACCAACCGGTCCGGGCAAGGGCGCGCCGAACTTGCTGACCGCGACGATTGCCTTCATGCCGGTTTGGCCAGCCGGGACGCGGGGTGCGTCGGCGGCATCCTTCAGCATCTCCACCACTTCATGGTCAGGCTTGCCGCGCACGTTCACGCCAGGCATCCACTTGGCGGCGAGGTCGTGCGCAGTGGTGAAGCGGTAGTCAGAGATCGCCTTGGCTTCCTTTCGAGGCATCCACCCGCGTGCCAGATGGTCGAGTACGGCACCGACGGCGCCGCCGTCCTTCGTCTCCCCGAAAGCCTTCGCGTCATCAAGAGACAACGAGGCCAGAACGTCTGCTGCTCCCTGCATCATCCACTTGTCGGCGTTGGCCGCTACTGCCGTCCCGGACTTCATCTCCATGGCCGCAGCAGCGGCGGGAAAAACAGGGTTCACCGCCATCAATACTCCAGCCCGCGCTTGTAGATGATGAGCGTCATCCTTCCTCCCACCCGAGGTGCCGCACCAGGATCTCCTCGAACACGGCCGCACCTGCGGGGCTCGCGAAGAACGTCGCCACCTCACGCGCTACCCCGTGTCCCGGACGCGCGGGGATGTTCCACCCCGGGCTGCTCGGC
>JAYKJC010000830.1:0-1230 GCA_035285885.1 Leptolyngbyaceae cyanobacterium
CCGGCTTCGGGGCGCTCGAGCAGGGCTTTTCGGCTCTGGAGAACCTGCTGAAGGCCAAGGCCAGCAGCGACGACGACGACGATGAGGACGAGGACGAGGACGAGGACGACGACAGCGACGACGACGACGATGATGACGACTACGAGGACGACGACGACGACGATGACGACGGCCCCGGGTACGGGGACATGTCGAAGGGCTCCTCGTGGGGCGCGTACGACGACGACGGCGATGAGGACGACGATCGCCGTCCGGCGTTCGACGCGGCGGACCTCACCGACCACGTCTACCGCATGGAGAAGGCCGGGGTCATCCACGGGCGGCTGATGGCCGAGATCGTGCATGAGCTTCGTCGGACGCAGGTCGAGGTCGCGCAGATGCGCGAGGCCAACATGCGCCTCGGTGAGATGGTGGTGGCGCTCGGCGACGTGGTCGACACCTCGGCCACCGAGATGGCCAAGGCCATCCTGGGGGGCGGCCAGGCGCTGGCGCCCGTGCCGAACCTCCACAAGGCGGCGCCGTCCAAGGTCCCCGAGCGGGTGCCCGGCGCTCCGCGGCCGGTCCTCGGCCACGTGTCGAGCCAGGTCCTCGGCGCCGATGGCGTGCTCGACCCGCACAGCGATGGCGGGCGGCGCGCGCTCCTCGTGGCGCTCGCCAAGGGCGTGATCACCGAGCAGCAGCAGCGGGAGTACCGGAACACCCTCCGGTTCAGCGATGACCCGACGCAGCACGCGACTGTCATGCGGTCCGTCTTGGCCGCGGTGGAGGGCAAGTGACGATCGAACATGGCGCGCTGATGCAGGGTCTGCAGGACCTCGAGATCGCCGCGACGGTGGACGCGCGCGCGACCGACCTCGTGAAGAGCGTCGGTGTCACGCGGGAAGAGGCGGTGCAGCGGGTCCTCCGCGACGCCGGGCTCACGAAGATGGCGAAGTCCGTCACCACGTCCGTCATGACGGCGCTGGTGCCCGAGGACCTGGAGTTCTCGGCGTTCAACATGCTGTGGGAACCGGACAACCACCAGGTGTTGCAGGCCCTCAAGCTGTTCCCGACCACGCCGGCGACGCAGATCATCCACAAGTTCCCCCGCATCACCCAATACGGTGACGACCGCGGGATGGGCTTCGTGAACGAGCAGAGCGTGCCCCAGCGCTCCACGCCGGCCTTCGTTCAGCGGTCGACCAACATCCGCATGGTCGCCGCGATGGCCGAAGTGACGCAGCTCGCGGC
>JAYKJC010000831.1:0-1933 GCA_035285885.1 Leptolyngbyaceae cyanobacterium
AGACCCTGAAACACCGTCACCCTTCACCCCCCAGGCCACCTACACCCGTGCAGCCTGGGGGGTTGTCGGGGTCTGGGCCGCTCTTTTCGTCCTATTCCTGGTAGCGGCACCCATAGATAAACCCGCCGCCGATGTTCTGATCCCCGTGGAAGCTCTCTATGAAACATAACTACTACCTCCCTGTCTTAAGGCTGGCGTCAGTCTTGGGGGCCTACCTGGTCGTGAGGTCGGCGATCGCAGGTCACCCGTTGCGCTCTGTCCTCGCGGGGATAGCAACCGGGGTCTTGGTCAACGCTGCGATCCATCGGGATCACCAGGAGGCCCAGCAAGAGAGAGATAGAGCTGTGGGCGTGAGGCCGGTAAGTGAGCCCCTACCCCCCGAAGCCCCACCAGCGCTCTCCAAACCAGCTACCCCCACAACCTTGCCTCAGTACCGAAGCCCTGTAGATGCTCTTATCTCGCGGCCCACATCTGCTTTGATAGCTGGAGTCCCAGGCGCTGGTAAGGGGCTGGTTACCGCGCTGGCTGTTCGGGGCTTGGTGCGCAGGATCCCCAAGCTATCCGTGCTGATCGTGGACCCTAAGGGTAGTTACAAGGAACAGGGGTACTGGGCTGGGTACCGAACCCGCGCTACGGACTTGGGAGGGTTGGCAGCAAAGGACCCCCAAGCGGCGATCGATTTTGTACTAGACGCGATCGCCGACTTTGAAGCCCTACCGTTCCCCCGGTTGCTGGTCTGGGACGAAATGCTTTTGACATCCCAAGTAGTAAAGCTGCTGGACACCCGCCAGAACCGTCTACTGCAGCGATGGTCATTGTTCCTCGCGGGGATCATCACCCAAGGGGACTCGGAGCAGTCGTGGGTCTGGCTGCTGAGTCAATCTGCCCTGATCAGCGATCTACCCTTTGGCTCGGGTGTACGGTCTACGCTTCGGGCGATTGGGCTGGCGGCTCCCCACAATCGCCAAGCCGTTGAATCGCTGGTGTTGGCTCGGGGCTTCCTATCGCCTCCGCCTGGGGGCTTGGGGGAGCTGTATGGGCTGATGGGCGCGAGTCCGGTTAAGAGGGCTTGGTTTGATGGGGGGACGAGGGTTTGGGCTCCGACACCTAGGCTCGATAACTTGTCGGGTTTTGATAGGGACAAACAAAATGGCGGGAGGGGTTGACAGTTCGGGTGTCCCCGTGTTTAGATAAAAGAGTGATTAAGAAACCTGGAGAAACCCCAAATGGCTAAGTTAATGGCAACGATTACCGAAACCTTAGGTAGACCTAGCATTGTGCTGGGTGAGGAAGGGCGCAACCGGAAACGCGTCCTAGTGCGAGTTCAAGAGGGCCTAGACCCTGAGCGGCCCGTAAAGGTGTTTGCTCCCAAGGTTGGGCTACCCTTGGTGTCACAGGACGATGTGGTAGACGGTAGGGCCTTGGTTAGAATAAGCACCGAGGGACGGTATCAGCGCGGGGCTGTTGGGTCGGTGTGCGTGCTAGACGGGGATCCCGTGTTGGTCGCTCAGGGGAAAGGTGCCTATGGGGACGCCGGAAGGATAGGAGAATGGACAGATTCTCTGATTTTGATGAGCCCTGGGGACGTCCTGAGGGTTAAGCCGTGCGGGGTTCCAGCTAAGGTGTACGTTTGGGATGGGGAGAATCTGAAGATTCTCGCCTACTCGGAAGCCGAGTTTATGGGAGTGGACCTGAGGGGGTCCACCGAGACTGCGAGAGCGGAGTTAACCGAGCTGAAGGGTTGACAGTACGGGTTTCCAAACCCTTCAGCTAACCTAGCAGGGAGTCCAACCGCTTGAACTCTCTGGCCAATAAGCCCCCCGAAACCGGTTGCAGATCCGAACCTGTAGCCGGTTTTGCTTTGTCACCCTTGCCCGCCAGCCCAATAAACCCCTGTGCTGGCCGTCCTTCGCGCTGGTACTTGCGGGATAGC
>JAYKJC010000832.1:0-1058 GCA_035285885.1 Leptolyngbyaceae cyanobacterium
ACGTAGCACACGGGAGACGGAGGCGCTTGGGGGGCTACCGCACGCGGAACAGGCCGTCGGAGACGCGGGAGCCGAGGGTGACGCGCTTCGTGCTCCCGTCCTTCTTCCTGACCGTCACCGTGTCCCCCGGGCTCGCGTCCCCGTCCACGCTCACACCCCACGACCCGTCGCGCAGCTTGCGGAAGGAGCCCGGCAGACGGCCGCCGCTGCGGCTGCTCCGGGAGGACGAGCTGCGGGCGGCTGCGCGCGCGGCGTCGCGGCGGGCCTTCTCCTCGGCGGCTCGCTGTTTCGCCTCCTCGTCGGCGATGCGGTTGAGCTCGGCCTTGTGCTCGCCCTCGGCGATCGCCTCCGCGACGAGGGTGTGGTAGGTCGGCGGCGGCGCGAGCGCCTTCACCTTGGCCAGGTCGTCCGCAAAGCCCTCACGCGCCATCCGGATAGCCCCGCCGTGAGCCGCCTCGAAGGCGAGGTCCCGCTCACCTGGGAGGGTCTTGCCGAGGTAGCCCGCCCCCCGGAGGACTCGGTTGAGGACCTCGAGGCGGTGGCCGTCCGGCGTCGTGATGACCCGTTGGTTCTCGTCGAGGCGCAAGCGACCAGAGTTGTCGTCCTGTCGGACCCTCTGGTTGGCATGCTGTTCGGTCCGCAGGTCTTCCGTCAGGTACTCGAGGTCGGCACTCGTGAAGGTGCCGCTCGTGGCGATGCGGTCGAGGATGTCGCGGCCCCGGTCGTAGCGCGCGCTGATAGCGGCTTGCTTCGCGGGGTCCGGCGTCGTCCGGTAGATCACCTCGCGGTGGTCGTCGTAGCTCGACATCATGAAGCGGGCGTATTCAGCGCCATCCGCTCCGGTGCCGGTCTGAAAGCTGTACGACCCTTCGCGCGTCGGCTCGCCCCACGTGACGCCGGTGGCGTGCGACACCTGCTGGGCGTCGGGATTGGCCGCGCGCCACGCGTCGCGCTTGCCTTCGGGGGTCGCCGCGTGCTTGGCGGCGGCGGCGTCGGCGCGGCGCTTCTCCTCGCGGGCCACCTCCTCGGGGGTGGCGTCGCGGACGGTGACCTCCTGC
>JAYKJC010000833.1:0-1498 GCA_035285885.1 Leptolyngbyaceae cyanobacterium
AACCAGATCCTTGGGAGTCGCAGCAACAGATCCCAATCCTTGGCCGCTTTCCTTCTCATCGTTAAACTCCCTGAGTCGAGCAACAGCCGCAGCCGCTGCGTCAGCATACTCGCGAATCTCTCCAGCACCATCGGAAAAAATAAACCCAATGTGCTGAATTGTTTCACCGACTGCATAAAATGCTGCAAACTGTCCAGCGAGCTTTGCCATAGCAGGCAAGGCTTTTTGAACCCCGGTGGCGATTCCCTCAAACGCCCCTTTTCCTGTCATGCCCAGCGACTTGAGCGAAAGATCGATTCCGAGCAGCTTTGCGCCAAATGTTATTGCAGATAGTATTGACTTGCCGAAACTCCATACCAGCATCGCCCCAAGAATCTTGGCGGCTTCTGTGATGCCTTGCATGTTCTCGCGGATAACAGAAAGACCGCTAGCACTTGCATTCAAAACAAACTTTTGAATGGGCTGAAGGGCAGAGCCTGTTGCTGCCTGAACCTCTAGGATTTCGTTGTTAAACCTGTTTAGAGCAGCCTGAGCGGTTTTACTTGCTCCGGCAATCGATCCACTACTTTCTGCGGCTAACTGTGCTGCAAACTTTGGCATAAACTCTTCTGCCGTCAACTGCCCAGTTTCAACTAGCTTCGATAGCTCAGCCGTAGTTAATCCCATTGCCCTGGCGGCAGTCTGGAATGCTGATGGGAGTCTTTCACCCATTTGTTGACGCAGTTCCTCCATGCTTATCACATTTTTGTTCACCATTTGACTGGCTGCTAAAAATGTCAGGTGAGCATCGTCTGGAGTCAAGGCATTCGCTGTTGCTGCTGATTGAATGCCAGTGAAAATGTTCTTTGCGTCAACACCTTCAAGAGGCGTATTGTTTGTGGCGGCTAAAAGTTGAGTGTAGTTTTTGTAGGAGGATCGAAGGTCGGCAGACAGGCGATTAACTTCGCCTTTCATGAACTGGATGCTTTTAGCTCCGCGAGTCTGTGTCCCTTCGATATTCGCAACAACACGATTTAAGTTTTCAAACTCCCGTGCAACTTCTAGGACAACGCCGGTTAACTGCGTTAACTGAGGAACGACTAAGATCAAGCCATAAATACCAGCGGCACCTATGGCGGCATTTTTGCCAAACGCAATAAACTGATTGGCTAGCTCATTGTTTGCTCCCGCAAACCCCTCAACAAATTCACCAAAAACGCGATTCGTAATATCAAATACTGTCTTCAGTTGTTGAGCAAAGTCAAAAACATATAAACGATCAACCATCAGGTCAAGTGCATCAGACAGGCTGTGGCCAGCGGCAGAGAAAATTGACTTAAACCGACCCTTAGCCTGCTCCTCTCCCGACATTTCCGGCTGCGACTGTCCACCAGGACCAGGAGCAGCAATACCCCCCACAGTGCCACCAGCACCCCCACCGCCATCACCAGCACCCCCACCGCCAATGGCAACGCCAGTAGATTCAGCGGCTTCGACAGCGTTTCGCTGGACCTGCTCC
>JAYKJC010000834.1:0-1311 GCA_035285885.1 Leptolyngbyaceae cyanobacterium
GCTACTATTGCTGCCGCAACTAAAATCATTTATGTTTTGTGTTAAAGGTTATGTATCTTTTTAAAGTTTTCTCGCTTTAAATACTCCCTTCGCGCTTCAACTAAAGCAACGGCTTCATTAAAAGTACCAAGTATTGCATGATTGGTTTGTTGAATCCAAATATCAGTACCAGAGCGGTCAATGAACTTCCATCGGGAAAATAAAGACTTTCTTTCTTGCGCGAAGAATCCAATTGACAGTTCTAAAATTCTATACTTCATTTGAGTTCATTTTAAAGGTTATGTTTCTTGGCAACGCGGTAGCAAGCACCCATGACATCGAAGATGCGCTTATGCACAACCTCTTTGTCCGTATCCAGCAAGGAGTCGTACTCGTCAAAGTACATCTTAGCGGTCTCAACTAGAAGGTTATTGTCCTCGCGTAGTTTCTTTCCCAGGATGTAAAGAGCCGTAGCGCCAGAAGGGTCATCAAAGGATGGTTGAGGCACTGTATTGACCTCGGCTTTCATCTTGGCAATGAACTCCTGCTTCTCCTTTTCTGCCTTATCCAATGCTTCCTGGTGTTCGCGAAGGATGCGCTCTTTCTCAAGGCGGTCGCGCTCGCGCTGCTCGGCCAACTGCTGCTCCATCCATTTGCGGTTTTCCTCTAAACGGGCTTGGGCATCAAGGTTCTCAAGGCGCTCCTTCTCCTCTTTCTCCGCTTTGGCCTTCTTGGCCACCTCTACCAGATTCGCGAAGCGCTCATCCTCTATGTAGGCAAGTTCAGTGCCCTTAAAAGGAAAGTAGTCCTCAAGGCCAGATAAAGCCTCTATGCGCGCATTAACGATTTTGGCAATACGTTCCTGCTCAAGGCGCTCGGCATATTCCTCTTGCTCTTTAAGGTGAATCTCAATGGCCTTGAACTCCGCCTCAATGAAGTTGTAGGCGTTCTGGATTGCGCGTCCGTATTTGAGTGAGTCTTGCTTGAGTTCCTGCCGAACGCGGTCAGCCGCCGTGCGCTTCTTCACGATGATGTTACGCACCTTCTTGGCTTCAGCCATGAGGTCGGTTTGACTTACATCAGTAACCACAACCGCTTTGGATTTCTCCTTCCATTCGTCCAAGTCCTCAATGAACGGAACGAACTGAGTGTTGATGTGCTCAACAATCTTTACGTCAAGACCCTCTTTGTAAATAGTGGTCTTGAGTTCTTCAGCCGATTGGCTGAGAATCACGGCATTAGTTGGTTCCATTTGAAGTAATAGTTGAATCAGAAGTTGACTTATTTACAACATTAGGCGCGAAAACACCCACACCAGGGTTTGGCACCATA
>JAYKJC010000835.1:0-1361 GCA_035285885.1 Leptolyngbyaceae cyanobacterium
CGCCATAGGTCACCACCAGCGTCGGCGTATAGTTGCTGTTCGACTGGCCGAAGAACTGCAGCACGTCTTCGTAGAACACATCCACGGGCACATTGTGCTCGAGGGTCGAATTGCCGTCGGCGACGAGGTTCATGTCCATTCCGAACAACGATCCGCCCTCGGCCACCACCAGCATGTTCTCAGCCGCCGCCGCACGGGCGACCATCTGGCGTTGTTCGCGGCGCGGCTGGTTGTAGTTCTTGACCGAAATGCCCCCCTGCGCCTTGATCCGCCGGACATGCGCCAGCGCGTCTTCATAGCTGTCGATCCGGGCATAGACGCCCGGCGCCTTGGCCCCGTAGATGATCTCGCCGGTCGAGAAGATGCGCGGGCCGAGCGTGAGCCCGGCGCGCTGGCGCTCGGCCGCCGCAAAGACCGTGCTGGCCTGGCTCGAGGGGTTGTGAACCGTGGTGACGCCCATCGCCAAGTCCTGCAGCAAGGTCCAGTTCTGCTGCGGGATCAGGTCCCCGACGCCGTAAGGCCCGTGGGCATGGGCATCGACGAGGCCGGGCATGATGGTCTTGCCGCTGGCGTCGATGAAGCGCGTGCCTTCGGGGAAGCTCATCTTGACGACGGTGGCATCATGCACCCCGGTGATGCGGTCGCCCTCGATCACGATCATCCCGTTTTCGATCACGCCGGCATCATCTGCCGCCAGCCCTGCGCGCATCGTCAGCACCCGCGCGCCGGTGATGACGGTGGTGCCCGAAGGCTTGGCCGCCTGCACCGTTACACCGAGCGGAATGCCGGTGGTGGGCGGGGTAAAGGGCTTGCCCTTGTCCGCTTCAGCCTTGGGCAAGGCGGCGAAGAATTCGCTGGTGTTGGCGCTCTGCAGGCTCGGGCCGATCGACCAGAACAGCGTCGCGCCCCCGCGCGCCCAGCCGAGGTAATCCGCGCCCCCGCTGCTGACCTTGGTGACGGGCAGCGCCCCGCCCTTTTCGCTCACATCCACCGGCTTGCCGCCGGGGATCAGCGGCATGGCGAAGACCTCGTAATTCTGGCGGAAGGCGATGGTGCGGCCATCGGGCGCGATGCGCATGTCGTTGGCCAGCTCGCCGCGGGCATGGATGCGCTTGGCCTCGCCATTGAGATCGGTCGAGGCCAGCGCCAGCTTGCCGCTGTCGCGGGCGAGCATGAACAGGCGGTCGCTCGCCGTGCCCCATTGCGGGTTCGCCCCCTCGCGGGTGACAAGGCGCGGCGCGGCCGAGCCGTCCGTGGGCATCACGTAAATCCCCGCGCCTTCGGAATAGGCCGGAGCGGTCAGGAACCCGCCGCTGCGCTTTTCAAACGCGATCATGCTGCCATCGGGCGAAAAGGCGAGA
>JAYKJC010000836.1:0-1124 GCA_035285885.1 Leptolyngbyaceae cyanobacterium
TCATCTCGCGAGGCCGCAACTACACGTACGGTGGCGGCAAGGACAGGCCAGTCGAGTCGATCGTGGACGGCGTTCCGCGTACGACCTACCCGAGCATCGAACTGTGGGACGCGCCCGCGAGGTTCGGGCCGCCGCACATGCCGCCCCCGACTGACGCAGAGATCAAGCACGCCCAGGCGAACCTGACGTTCAAGGGCGTCGGTCTCAAGGGGAGGCCGGAGGACGACTCGCACGAGGTGCGGTTCCCGTTCGAGAAGATCGGCGTGTTCGACAGCGAGGTCGCGCAGGAGCTGCACGGCTGGACGGACGAGCAGCGGAAGCTGATCGAGCAGCGCCTGCTCGCGGGCGACGACTTCGGCACGGAGTACATCGTGTTCGACCCGCCGAAGGCCGCGAAGCCGTGGCCGAAGTACGACGACCTGAAGGCGGTCGGTCGGCGCACGCCGGAGCAGGTCGCGCAGCGGATCGTCGAGATGGTCGCGGAGCTCGGACTGGACGCCGCGTCGGTCGCGCAGTACGAGCGGGAGAACGCGAACCGGCCGTACGTGCTCGACGCGCTCGCGGCGCTCGGTGAGCCGGAGATCGTCGTCGAGGACGAGATCGAGGTTCCTGCTTGATCGCAACGTTCTGGCCGCAGTTCACTCCGGCCACGAAGTACTGGCGCTGTGAGGTTCCGGCGCGGTACATGCCCGCCGCCCTCGCGGACTTCGACGACGAGGTGTTCAACGGCGGCCCCGAGGCGATGATGGAGCGCCAGCAGGGCGGCACCGCGATCTGGCAGTTCGTCGCCCGGCCGCAGCGTCTGGACGCGATGGCGTGGATGGCGATGCACGGAAACGTCCGCGTGCTGTTCGAGTGCGACGACAACTACACCCTGATGCCGCCCGACCTGCCGGAGCCGTACAAGCGCAAGGATTTCATCAAGGGGATGCCGGCGTGGGACGATCAGCGTTCCAGCGTCGAGGTCGCGAAGATGGCGGCCACGAACGCGGACGGCATCATCACGTCCACCCGGTTCCTCGCGAAGCGGTACCAGCGGCTGACGTGCCCGTACACGTTCTACTGCCCGAACTGCGTCGACCTCACGATGGGCGAGTGGCCGAGCGCCGACGACCACCACAAGG
>JAYKJC010000837.1:0-1026 GCA_035285885.1 Leptolyngbyaceae cyanobacterium
CCTTCCTCTGTCGGATAGCAGCAAATGGTGGTGCTGGGCACATCCAGCCCGATGGCTTTGCACGCCTTGTCCCAATCGGCCACCGATGATCCGGTGGTGGTGGTAGAGAATTGCGGATAAAGCGGCAGCAGAATGATATGATCGGGGTTATAGTCCTTCACTTCCTGCGCCACCTGCGCACTCATCGGGTGCCAGTAACGCATGCAGATAAACGGTTTCACTTCGCCATAAGGAGCGAGTGCTTTTTCCAGCGCCTCTGCCTGCGCCTGTGTGTTATCTAAAATCGGCGATTTACCGCCCATATGCGAATAAATCTCACGCGCCACCAGAGCACGCCGGGATGAAATCAGTTTCGCCAGAAAATATCGTATCGGGTTTGGCGCACCGATAATGGCTTTGTCGTTAAACAGATTAAACAAAAATGGCTGTACCGCCTCGGGCGAATCTGGCCCGCCGAGGTTAAACAGCACTATCGCCGTTTTTGAATTTTTGGAAATCACGCTCATATTACCGGCTTTCTTTTTACATATTTATTCATTCAACCACCTATATCGTCATCCTCGGGCAAAATTCATTAGAATTTTGAGCCCGGGGATCCAAGACTTGCGAGTCAGTAGACTCGCCATCACACACTTCGCGCGCGACGATAATGTTTAATCACCTCACTGATCGCCGCGACATTGTCTATCGGCGTGTGCGGCACAATTCCATGTCCCAGATTGGCAATAAAGGGTACATCATCCCACATTTCAAGCAGCGCGTGGGTGTCGTCTATCACTTTTTGCTTATCACTACTCAACAGAATATTATCAATATTGCCTTGCAGACAATGGGTGTGACCGAATGTGTCTTTTGCCCAGCCTCTGGGTGTTTGCGCATCTACCGCCACGGCATCTATGCCTGTTTCACGGGCATAGCGTGCAAGCCGAAGTGATGCACCTTTAGCAAAACCGATCACCGGAATGTCGGGATACACCTTTTTCACATTCGCCACGATCTGCGCCGTTGGCCGGATGACCGCCTGAT
>JAYKJC010000838.1:0-1091 GCA_035285885.1 Leptolyngbyaceae cyanobacterium
CTGATTTAGCCAACGACTTTGCAGACCAGGGCTCTAAATTTTTCAGCAACACTAAAGCGTTCAACAGCGCACGGGAAGCGGATGTTAGAGGCTTGCTAGACCGTGACCACAGCAAGACGACTGAATCCGCCCGAAAGTTGGTTAACGAGGTGGAAACTGAGGCCCTGAAAGCTAACCCTAGGGGGGATGACCCGCTGGAATCGTGGTTTAAGCGTGTGGATGACGCGGCGCTAAACAGGCTTGCGGGGATGCTGGAAGAGAGGCACCCAGACAGTTTAGCTAACCGTCTGATCAAGAAATCAGGCACTCAGGGTCTGACCTTTGACAGGGTGGCAGCGCTTGTCATAGACCCTCGACATCCTAACAGTTTGGCGATACTCGCAGACCGTGTAGCTTTTGGGGAAAATCACGGGATTGCTGAAGATATGATAGGTGCCGCAACACTAAACCAGGTAGGAAATGGCCACACGCTGGAGTACTACAAGGAGCGGGGTCTAGGGGGCCAAAATACAGAGATGTTCGCCAACATCACGGCACTTTACTCTACCGGGGAACCCTTGGTACGCGAGTACTTACAAACCGTGGCCCCGCAAACCACAACCCTTTACACCCAAGCACTTGAGGATTTTAACAATGGACGGAAGCCTTCTAAGTGACCCCTCTATTAAGCGGGCTATTACGCGAGAGCTACTCAACCCCAGCCCTCAGGTAGGTGAGCTGTATCACACATTGTTTGGTAGCACGTTTAACAGTGTGGTAATCCGTGGCCCCGAAGCGGATGCGGCTATGCGGGAGTCCATAAGACTGTTGTCGGAAGAAGGGATAGAACGCCCGGTGACCGATGGCAGTCTAGGTTACTCCCCTATACCCCAAGGTGCCTACGCTTGACAAATGGAAAGCGGTGTGCTAAGGTAGCTAAAGAATTAGGTAACATATATGCACTATTTTTCCCCGCGAGTAACACCTTTATCGTCTATCCGAGTGAAACCAGAGGTTTTTTATCCGAGCTTCACGCCCTCGGAGTTTAAGGCCTATTGGGAAACGGGAGCCACCCCAGCAACTTTTGAAGACGTTTGGATCCCGCTGACCCC
>JAYKJC010000839.1:0-1200 GCA_035285885.1 Leptolyngbyaceae cyanobacterium
TCATTTAGTAGTTTATGATAGCACAATCCATTCTGGTCCAAAAGGTGTTGTTATAATCCGTAACTTGTTTCCTCAAAAATCTCCTGCAAATGGTGGAGATGAAAAAGAATGGATTTATGCTTATATAAACGCAAGAAGAAATTGGCTTTTAAGTAGCCCAAATGATTTAGTAAAAAGAACTGTTTATAGAATGGATGCTCTTAAGACTATAGCAGATACAGGAAATTGGGATCTTAATACGCCACTTATGGTAAGAAACGTAAAAATTGCCTAATTAGTGTATGCGTATCGATACTTATTATAAATTAAACGAGAGTTGGAGGGTTAATAATAATCCTTCAACTCTTTATTCATCTGCTATTCAAAAAATATTACAAGAGTCAAAACAACAAAAACCACAAATACTTGAAGAAGGTGTTTTGGATTTGGTTAAAAGCGTTGGAAAAGAATTAAAAATAGCAACAAAATTTATAACCACATTTGGAACTGGTGTAGGGGCACTATATCCAGCAGTTATTAGATTTTTAAATAATTCTTCTATTTCGTTAAATAAACAAGAAGTTATGTTGTTAACAATAACAGCAATTTCAATAGCAGTTCACGATCCAGAAGCAAATAGATTAAAACAAATTGTTAAAGAAAAAGATTTAAATAAAGCTTTAACTGCTACTTTAGAATTAATAAAAAATATATCTAAAATTATTGGTAGTTCAATGACGGATATGCTTGGTTATACTTCATTGTTAGTTCCAACAGTAAACGCTATAACAGAGTTAATAGATAAGCAACACGTTGGGATGCATAACGTACAAGATTTGTTTAAAGGTCTTGCTGCTTCAGCTTCTGCTTATGGTATCAAAACTTTAATTGATAAAACAAAGGATAATAAATAATGTTAACAGAAAGAAAGCTTAGACAAATAATTCGTGAAGAAATATTATTAGAATTAAACAAAAATGATGTTGCTGTTTTACAAAACATTTTTCTTAAAGGTGTAGATCCAAAATTAACAACAGAAGAAAAAGTTGACATTATTAAACCAAGAGTAGATGCTAAAGGCGATGTAGTTTATGATTTGTTAATTGACTTTTTAAATATGGATGAAACACTTAGAAAAGAGTTAAAGCAAAGAAAAGGTTTTGATGAAAGAAGACAATACGAATTAATTAGAATGGGTATTGCACAAGTAAAACCAACATA
>JAYKJC010000840.1:0-1707 GCA_035285885.1 Leptolyngbyaceae cyanobacterium
ATGATGTCGGTCAGGAGGTAGGGGGCATTGGGTAAGAAGGCGACGAAGATCACAAAGCCGATCCACCAGAGCCATGAACGGGTGCTTTGCTTGCGTCGAAAGATGCTGAAACTGAGGCCAAGGCAAATGGCAGCGAGAACGATCAGCCAGCCCAACCGCAACAGAGAAGAGCGATCTGCGCCAGGCGCAGACCAATCAACGCCCTCCAGCACTGCATGCATCAGCCGTACCCCGCCTGACACTAAATGATTGAAGCGGGGCCAAACGCCAACAACGCCGATGAATCCAGTACATAGACCACCTATCCACAGCCATTTCGAGGAAATGTGATTGCGCCGAAACAACACAAAACTGAGAATGAGCGGAATAAAGGCGAGAAACAGATTCCAGACAATCCATCCGCTGTAGATGGAGGAAAATGATGCAGACAAATCCGTAAGCAGCGATCGCATAACTACCTCACGCACACAGTCACTTGATAATTAGGGTTTATCCAGCTTAGCCTGTCCGGCAAACTACCTACATTGAATGAGCACACGCATCACCCTGATTGACTGACAAAACTCTCGGAACTAGTATTCTGACGTAGGATGGGTTGGCGTTAGCGTAACCCATCGAAACCATTGCCGCTGTTGGGTTTCGCTCTGCTCAACGCCAACCTACACCAGAACTTTTGTCAGTCAACCAGCGCATCACCAGACGGTATGCTGAATGCAAATCCATCTGTCCCTTTCTACACTGTGAATAAGAGTTCCGGCTGATACATTATTCCTAAAGCCTAGTTTTCCTATGATTTCCTTTATAAAAAATCGAATTTTGCCGTCTCGATTTGTTCAACTTTTTATTCGCACAGGTCAAAAGTGGGCTGAGGATCAATGTTTAGAAATGGGTGCCGCGATTTCCTACTATGCGTTGTTCTCGCTGTTTCCGATTGTTCTGGTCATGCTCAGTATCGCAGGCTTTTTCCTGGGGCCTAACACGGACATCATGAGTCAGGTGCTTGGGTATGCGCAGGTGTCACTGCCTCCGTCTGCTTACTCCATCGTTGAAGATGTCGCCGTTCATCTCAATGAAAGTAGCATTGGCGCTGGAGTCGTGGGTTTTCTAATCCTATTTTTTGCAGCGAGCAACGTCTTTGGTGCCCTTGATCGATCCATCGATAAGATTTGGAAAGTCCCCGCTGATGAACATTCTGAAGAGACCGTGAAGTCTAGAATCTTCACCTTTATCCAAGACCGCATTGTGGCCTTTTCTCTTGTGATCAGCACAGCTGCGTTAATGGTGCTGTCGTTATTTGCAAACATTGCCGTTAAAACCCTTCGAGAACTTCTCGTTTCATTTAATGAATTGATTACCTTCATTAATTTGGATGAGGTTTTAATTATTAAGAACGTTCAGGTGATCAGCACCTTTGTTATTCTCTGTCTGGTCATTTTAATCCTGTATAAAATCTTGCCCTCGACTCGGGTGGCATGGAGAGATATTTGGCTCGGAAGTCTCCTGTGTGCTAGTCTCCTTGTCTTGTTGCAGATGTTAGTGAGCAACAGCATTATCCGCATTGGAAGCCAGTTTCGTTCCTATGGGGTGATTGGTGGGGTGATGGTGCTTCTCCTGTGGCTCTATTGGACATGCCAAATCTTTTTTATTGGGAGTGAGTTTAGCTACGTCTATGCTCATTTGTTTGGCACTCGGCGATCGCCCAGAGAT
>JAYKJC010000841.1:0-2054 GCA_035285885.1 Leptolyngbyaceae cyanobacterium
ACGGACCGAGGCCGAGCAAATTGTTTACGAGTTCGCAACGTCGCCGCTTACCCCCGTGTACGAGCAGGCGGGGCGGGAGCTTTCTCGCCACATGCGCAAGCGGCCTGCTGCCGGGGATGCGACCCCGACAAGAAACTTTGAAGCATCCAAGGATGTCGGCCGGCGGTCCAACTCAATGCAGGACATGGCGGGCCGAGCACTTGACCGCTACCAGGCTGCTGACGCAAGCGATCGGAAATATCGAGCGGCTGCCGAGCATGTGCGGGACATGACTGGCCGGGTTTTATCGCCGAAATCGGATTACGCCGATCCCTACGGCACCGTGACCATTTCTCGCCGAAAGGGGTTCCCGGCCGAGTTCTCGTACTTCGAGGCCGACGGTATGCGTTCGGCCGACACTTACGGCGAGCCGATCGGGGAAATCGTGCTGGGTGGGCGCATTACGGATCCGTTGGCATCCGAGCGATCGGTCTTGGCGCATGAGCTGGTGCACGCATCGGACCCAGAAATCCTTGCCGAACCCCGCCACCGGGACGAAGGTCCCAAGCGAACGCATTTCTTAGAGCAGCGAGCCGACGAAGGCGCTTTGATCGGCGAGATCGCCGACGACTGGCTGCGTTCCGACCAATCCGAGCATCCCGTCGAATTCGCGCGTCGATGGATCCAGCAAAATGCCGGGAACAACGACAGGAACTCGGTTCACCGATGGCGGCAGGGTTTAACGCATACACCTGTTGAAGTGGCCGCCGAGCGCGTTGCGCAACTTGCGGCGACGGTAGCAATGCGTCGCACGAATCGCCCTAGGTTTCAGCGTCGCGCACACCCGGACGAGCTACGAATGCCGAAAGACGACGTTCGGGGCGACCCTGCGTGGGAAATGTCTCTCAGTGCCGAGTCTGTTGTCCGTCACTTCTCCTTACAGTGAGCCCAGCATGCAAAAGCGCCGCCAGACCGTCGGCAAGTTCCCGAAACCTAAGACACCCGGACAAGAGGAGTATTGGGATGCGATCCAGCGGTCAACGGTGACGATCGGCGTCGGCCCCGCGGGATCGGGGAAGACGTTTTTGGCGGTTGCGGCGGCGATCCATGCACTGAAAACGGAACAGGTTCGCACGCTCTGCTTCTGCCGCCCAGCGGTCGAGGCGGTCGAGCGGCTTGGCTATCTGCCCGGGGACGTGACGGCCAAACTGGCCCCCTACATGCGGCCACTCTACGACGCGATCGACGACACGCTCGGCACGGCGGCGGCCGAGAAGCTGCTCGGCGACCGGATGATCGAAGTTTGCGCGCTCGCGCACATGCGAGGGCGGACGCTCAAGGACGCATTTATCGTGCTCGACGAAGCCCAGAACACCACGCCGGAGCAGATGAAGATGTTCCTGACCCGGATCGGGATGGGCTCGCGTGCGGTAGTCGTCGGCGACCCTAACCAGTCCGACATCCGGGGACCCAACGGGCTTGCGGACATCGTCGAGTTGCTGGAAGGCGGCGTCGAGGGCGTCTCCGTCTGCCACTTGACGGCGGTTGATATCCAACGGCACCCCGTGGTACAGCGCGTTGTCTACGCTTACGAGGCTCGCGCACTGCTAGCGCAAGGGCCAGAGCTCCGGGCGCAGAATCTCTAACCGATTGGCGACAATCGCCCGCATGGCAAACAGGCAAGCACAGCAGCGTCTACTACAGGACACCGGGGTTCGGCCAGGCAGCACGCCTGCGGTCGGCGCGCGCACGCTGTTGCACACCGACTTGCCAGCGTTCACTTGGTACCAGGCCCGCCGCATGTTGCGGGAGCCGGCCGTCCGCCCCGCGTTGGACTACATGAAGGGCCCGATTCACCAGATGACGGTGGAAATCGGGCCGCCCGACCCGATGGCGCCGCCCAAGCCGGGCCCCAAGCTCCGGGTTATCGCCCCACACCCGATCGTCGCCACGTACCTCGCAAAAAACCTCGACATCCTCTGGGACCAAGAGCTAGCCAAGCTTTTGCGTTGTATCGAAGACGGTGTCTCCTTTGCCGCGGTCGAGTACGAACGGCGGGGCGGATCGGTCTACGT
>JAYKJC010000842.1:0-1689 GCA_035285885.1 Leptolyngbyaceae cyanobacterium
ATGCAGGATGGGCTCGATGGGGGTCCACTGTCTCGTGAGGTGGGTGTACTTGAGGGTCTCGACCCACGGCTCCTCGCGCACCCGTCCGTGGTCGGAGACGCTGAACAGCCCCTCCCACCCCGGCACGGGTCGCCACACCTCACCCTCCGGCGCCCCGCTCACGCCACACCCTTCTGCGCGTCAGGCATGATGATGGGCTGCGTGGGCTCCTCGTCCTCCGCACCTTCGGTGCTGGGCGACCCGTCGTCCGAGCCGTCATCCTCTGGGGGAGGCTCCCCCGTCCCCGGGGAGCCGTCGGCCTGAATGACTTCGGTCCACGACTCACGAGGCACTGCGCCACGGGTGAGCAGCTCAATCAGCGCGCGAAGCCCCTGCCTCGGGGTGCGCAAAACGCCCGGCGCCGCCGACGCCAGGTAGTGGTAGCCGCCATACGCGTGCTTCGGCACGACAGCGCCGGCCACGAGTTCCTGCAGCGCCTCCAACTCGTCGCGCGCCTCCGTCAGCGCGGCGTACGAAGGCCGAGGACGCTCGGGATTGCGGGGCTTGCGTCCTCGCTCCCTGTCCTGCTTCGTCAGCCACTCCTCGAACAGCGAGTGACCCTTCGTGAGAGAATGCGGCAACGCTTGGCCCTCCGGCTGCAGCGTAGCCCTCTTTTACGACTATGAGCAATACGCTCGTAGAGCGTCATAAGGCCTGGAGGCAGGATGCCGTTCGTTAGCCCCGGCGTTCAAGGTGCCGTATGGTCGGCGTTATGCCATTCAACCCCCAGAAGCAGATCGGCAACAACCTGCGGCGTCTACGGGCCGAGCGGGGCGAGACGCAGGGCGTGTTTAGTTCTGCTCTCGGTATCCACCAAACTACGCTTTCTCTTTGGGAATCTGGCGACCGGCTACCCTCGCTGAACGAGCTTGTCCGCAAGCTTGAGCGCGCCGGGATCGACCCCCGGCGCATCTTCCTGTTCGGTGACGGGGACGACGTGGACCCGTTCCCCCACGATCCCGACATCGATCGCGTGGTCATCGCCCTGCGCCGCCTGTCCCCCGAGCTCCGCACAGCGATCGTCACCCTCGTAGAGACGCTTCAGCGCGTGGCGCCGGGCGACATCAGCAGCGAGGAGGCAGAGCTGCGCGACCTCATGCGGCAGCTCAACCCCTCGCAGCGGGCCGGCGTGCTCGGCGGCGTAAAGCAGTTTGCCGCCGTGTTCCTCAAGCGCGACGCCAGCCAGGGCTAGCAGCACGGCGTGGGCGATCTCCGCCCCCCGATCCTCCAGCGCAAGCACCACCGAGACGCATCCGGCAATGAATCCGCCGTGAGCCTCGTCGCCGTGCGCGCACGTATCGACATTTTGTGACACGTCTGGAATGGGCGTCAAAACGTCAAAAAGGCGCTCTGTGTCCATGAACTCGTGAACCTCCGTGACTGCGTGGCTGGCGCTCTATGACTGCGCCGGTGTATTGCTGGGACACCGGGTCGGACGTTCGTACGAACGAACGACGAAGGGGGTCCGGGCATCATGCCTGACCCTGCCGGGGAAACCAACCCTCACGGGCTACCCATGTGGCCCGCTGACAGGGGCAGCCATGTCGCAAACGGGCAACCAACCGTGGTGGCAACAGGTGCGTCAAACGGTCGCCGCGGGGGGGGGGGGGGGGGGGGGGGGGGGGGGCGCGGGGGGGGGGGGGGGGGGGC
>JAYKJC010000843.1:0-1891 GCA_035285885.1 Leptolyngbyaceae cyanobacterium
AACGCACGAGCCTCCGACTCGGACGACAGGTCCACGCGCCGGTTCGTGTCCGACGTGGTGGACGTGCGGTTGATCGCAGTCGAGTACGTGCCGTTACGCGGACCCTTAGACGGGTCCTGCCCGTAAGACGACCCCAACAGGTCGATCGCATCCCACGGCGTCAGGTTCGTGCCCGAAGCGAACGCCTGCGCCGAAGCACCAACCGCCGCTTCCCACACACGCTGCATGTCCGCACCCGACGCGTACTTGTCAATCAGACCAGCGTTCATCATGCGCTGCCGGTACGCCTCATACTCGGACGGGTTCTGCTGCGCAATCTGATACAGGTAACCCACGGCGTTCGACGCCGTGAGAGTGACAGGCTGCTTGTAGTTCGCGGGGGCACCAGCATCAATCATGTAACCCGGCATCGGGTTCTGGTTATAGCCCCAAAACACCTGCGGGTCGGTGGCGCCGAAAGCGTCGCCCGTAATCTGCGAAGGATCAAACGGCATCGGTTAGAACCCTTCCGTTGTCTGATCCTCAACGCGGGCGAACTCCCCGTCGAAGAACTGGAAATACAAGTCAGCGAAACGCTCATCACGATTCAGCAAGTCACGCACATACGCGTCCCACGCCGCACGCAAAGGCTCATTCGCCTTCGCCGTCAACGTCTTAGCCGGCGCCTGACCCGACGACAAGAACTGCGACAGCGTGTTCCGTGACGCCAGATAGTCCTGCACGAGCGCCATTTCGGGGCGCTGAGCAATATCGGGGCGCTGCTCCAACATCAACTCAAAACCGCGGGCGTTGTCCGTGAACTTGCCGTCGTCGCGTTGCGTGTATTCCTGAGCCCACGCCGGATTCGACGCCTGCAAATCGGCCACATACGCCGACCATGCCGCCTGCATGTTCGGCACCGACGACAACGACCTGACGTTGTTCTGCCGCATCCACGCATCCAACGTGCGGCGCGAGGCAATGTACTCATCCCAACCCGCCGAAACCTGCGTCCGGTTGAACGCCTCAGCACCCGTCAACGGCTCACGGAAAGCCAGATTCGCGGTAGGGCCAGTGTTCTCCGCCTTCTGACGGTTCAACACCGGAGACGAGAAATCGTAGGACCCGTCAGGGTTGTTCACCAGGGCACCGATGAGCTGCGGGTTCAACGCACCCAGCGTGTCCCGCAGCGCCGGGTCCAGGCCGTCGATGCGGCGCTGCACCCGCACGTCCGCGTTCGCGCCCGTGTTGTTGCGGGTCGCGGAGAACGTGTACCCGCGGAACGCCTCACCGTAATCACGGATGAAACGCTCCGTCGCAGACACACCCCCCACCTCACCCTCCCGCTGATACTCGCGGAACTGGGCGATGTAGAACTGGGCCTCCGGGTCCTGCAAGTTCGCGGCGAACGGGAGCGTGCCCGAACCCCACACGCGGAGCGCGAAATAGGCGTCCGTCTGCTTCTCGATCTCCTGAACCCATCGGCCGTCAGAGTCGAAGAACGAATAGTCACCCGACTCGTAAGCCTTACGGAACTCGTCCGCAGCGATCGTGGCGAAAATGCTGGTGCGCTGCGACCCGTCAGGGTCCTCACGGTTGAACGCCTGCCGGATATACGCCGGTAGGGCAGCCTTCCACGGTTCCGGCGGGGACTGCATGTTCCCCGTGTCACCGTTGCGGGGGAAGATGTAGCCACCGAACCGTTCCACAAACCAGTTCGTCGGTTCCTTGTTCGCGTACCATCCGAACGGCACAGTCACCATCGGCCCCCAGCCGGGGAGCCAGATCGGGTCCGACTGCAAAGCCACGTTCATCGACGCCAACGGCGGCACCAGGGTGAACTGTTCCGGCACCCCGAACGCGTCCTTGATCTTCTTCGGCACCGGGATCACCATGCCGTAAGCCGACGACA
>JAYKJC010000844.1:0-1735 GCA_035285885.1 Leptolyngbyaceae cyanobacterium
CCGCACCTTGGCAAGGAGATTTTCGTTTGATAGGGTGGAGGGGTCTTCCATTGTTTAAAAATTTTCCGTAAACATACAAAATAAATTGTAAGAAAAAAATGAATTTTGGAACGAAATCAGAAAAAATCCGCGAGGCCCAGATAGTGCTGGCGGGCCTGGGCTTGTATCATTTGGCCATTGACGGGGTTTTTGGCCCCGGCACCCAGCGCGGACTTTTGGCCTATCAAGAGCAGCGCAAGATTACGCCGGTGAGCTTTACGCTTACGCCCGAACTGAGCGCTATGCTGGCCCGGGAGACGGTGAAGGCCCGGGGCGATTTTTACAGTGCGCCCGAAATCACCGACCGCATGCGGCAGGCCGGCTATGAGGTGCGCACCAAGCGCTACTATGTCAACATGGTAGGACTTCGGATGAACAACCGCTACGAAAACGACTTTTCCGACCGCTTGGCCCTGGTTTGGACTTCGGCTCCCAACAAATGGGAATATCGAGAATATAAATGGACCACAATGCCCGGCACCCTGGGCCAAGGCACTATGAACCCTATCACGGTGCTGGGCATCACGGGCACCGCCGTACTGAAAGCGGGACAGTACAAAGACGCTTACCAGTTTATGGACACCTACCAAGGCTGGCTGCGCTACCCCTACTGGCAGCAGGTAAGGCCCGTAACGGTGTATCGGGATGGCGACCGTGATTTTGAACTGGAACTAAATGCCCCCAATCAGGTGGGGCTATTTGGCATCAACCTACACCGCATGAGCAACGATGGCGTAGAAACCAACACGCTCAACCAAGCCTGGGTAACCTGGTCTATGGGCTGCCAGGGCGCTCCTGAGCCTACATTCAGGCGGATTCTTCCCTTTGCCCGCGAGCACGTTCGCTTTCACGGGACTATTTTTGACTATTCGGTGTTGGAGATGTTCTAAGTTTTTTCTACTTTTGTGGGGAATACTCATTTATTTTTTTGTTTTTAGAAGCCGTTGAGAGTGGTCGCTCAACGGCTTCGCTTTTTTAGGGGGGGGGTTGTTGGCATTGTGGCTTTTTTTTGCTTAATTTGGTCAAAAATTTTACCCCAATGAACATTACCCTAAATTTCAAGTTCAATGCCACTGACGCAATGGTGAACGCCAACTTAATCAATGAAGACGCAATAAGCCCTTCTCGCCTTCAAATGGCCAGATGGCTTTGCTTTGATACCGAAAGTTTTATCAAAGCTATACGGTACAAAGGCGAAACGCCCTTCATTTTTGAGCTTTCTTGGATTGAAAAAGGAAAACGCGAAATCCTCGAAATCAACCCGGAAGAATCAGATGATTTTTTTGACAAAAAAGGCAATTTTGTGCTTCCCAAATCTGTTCCTTTCAACTCCAGCACCTGGCTTAGGTGTTTGGATGCCCCCCAATCCACTTTGAATCCAACAAAAGAGTTTACGCTTATTGTGGTCATTAGCACAGCCGAAGGCGCGTAAGAATAAGCACAGAAAGCCCCGATTTTTTCGGGGTTTTTTATTGGCATTGTGGTTTTTTTTGCTTAATTTGGTCAAAAATTTTACCCCAATAAAAATGAATTTGAGCTTATCCTTTGATTTTTTTGGTGGTGATGTAAACCATAGCGAAAACATCATCAGCGATGAATTTGTCCGCGAGGCCCATTGCCAACTGGCAAGCTGGCTTCGGTTTGAAAAGCGAAGCTTCATCAAGCGAATGCGCGTAATTGAACATGTCAGTGATGA
>JAYKJC010000845.1:0-1637 GCA_035285885.1 Leptolyngbyaceae cyanobacterium
TCGAGACGGCCGAGGCCGAGGGGAAGCCTATCACGGCCCGCCACGTCGAGGCCATCGTCAACAAGCGCACCGGCGAGGTGCTGGCACCTGACGACGTGACGATTGTGGAGTCGGTGGAGAAGCCGGCGGCTAGATCGCTTGGCAACACCGACGCGCCGCACGCGCATTCAGTTGCCGAGGTCCGAGATGCCGCCCGTCGCATCATGGACATGGTGACGATGCCGTCTTCCAAGTGGTCACATATCGACCTTCGGCACTGGGCCAAGGTGATTCAGCAGCACGTTTCTTGAAAGGAACAGAGTGATTCATTACCACGGATTTGATGTTGAGCCATTGACGGTGGAGATTGCGGAGGACTTCGCCACGATGCAGGCGTTTCAGGGGGAGCGGCCAGAAAAGCCGGCGCGGCTGGCGTATCTGGACGACAAGCTCCATAGCGGCCGGTTTCACGCGCCGCGGTGGGCAACGGCCAACCTCCGCGGACGCATCTACCGGGTCAACGGCCAGCACTCATCGCGTGTGCTGGCGTCGGCGAACGGGCACTTCCCGAAGCACTTGAACGTCATCATCGATCGGTACACCTGCGACACCGAAGAGGACTTGGCAAACCTGTTCGCGGAGTTCGACCCCAAGGCATCAGCACGCACCGACACCGACGTGCTGAACGCGCACGGCCGCGTTGAGCCGACGCTGGCTGATGTCACGCCGTCGATGATGCGGTCGATCGTCAACGGCATCGCGTACTGCCGATCGATTGACACCTCAACGGCAATGCGGGACATCTCGACGGAGGAAAAGGGGCGGTGGCTTCATCATCACCAGGACTACGCGCTGTTCCGCAACTCGCTAGGCCATCACCGCCCGTTGCGGCGCGTCGGCGTTGAGGGCGCGATCTTTCGCACGTTTGATAAGAACCGCGAGCTTGCGCACGAGTTCTGGATCGCGGTGCGTGACGAGTCTGCGCCCGATGTCAACTGCCCGACGCGGGTGCTCGGCAAGTTTTTGCTCACCGCCGTCACCGACGCGGATCGTGGCAGGGGCCAGTCGTGGGACGCGAGGGCGTTCTACTACAAGTCGGCGCACGCGTGGAACGCATGGAGGGACGGCGTGAGCACGCAACTCAAGTACCTGCCGAACGCGCCGTGGCCCAAGTTCAAGTAAACACGAGCCGCATCGGTGGAAGCCGGCGCGGCTTTTTTATGAACGAAACCATTCCGGCCGACGGCATCTATCAGGGCGTGTCATTCACCGACTACGCGGCGATCCCGTTGCTCAACTGCTCGGCCCTCAAGTGGGGCTTGCAGTCGATGCGGCACGTTCGCGCGTGCATGGATGGCAAGCTGCACAAGGGGTCCGCGTCGCTGGCGAAGGGGTCGGCGTTGCACTTGAAGCTGCTGGAACCCGAGTTGTTCCACGAGCAGTTTGCGCTCGCGGGCCAGTGCGAGGCGATGACCGGCCACGGCAAGCGGTGCACCAAAGGCGGCTCGGCGCGGTGGGATGGCAAGTGGTTCTGCGCTACGCACGCACGCGACACGCCGCCCGATGACATCGCCACGCTGACGCCGGCGCAGTGGGATGAGGTACACGCAGCCGCCGAGGCGGTGAAGGCCGATCCCGTCGTCGCCCTGTTCCGCGAA
>JAYKJC010000846.1:0-1995 GCA_035285885.1 Leptolyngbyaceae cyanobacterium
GCCGGCAATCAATGCCTGACTCCTGAAGAGGCAGAGCATCAGGCCGCCCTGTTCAGCGAGCGGCTGCTGGAGCACTGGCGGCTGTGTGAATCTGCGGGGTATCAAAAATGATCCGGCAGAATCTTGAGACTTGGCAGGTTATTGAGGGCTTCGCCGCTAAAATGGCAGAGCATGGCTTGAACCCGGGCCACGTTAATCCCGATGGCAAGATTCACCGATTTTCACCAACCGGCAAGGGCGACAGGGATGCCTGGTACGTCCTTTATGACACAGGCGGCGCTTTTGGAAATTGGGCCACTGACCTTAAAGAAACCTACTGTCCGCTGAACGGGTCTACCCCGCCGGAAGTAAGGCGCGAGCTGCAACGGCAGATGCGTCAGCAAATCGAAGAACGGGAGAGAGAAGAGCAGGCAACACATGAGTCTGTAGCGGTAGCTTCTCTGGCCCGTTGGGACAAGGCCAGTCGCGAGGGGAATAGCGGCTATCTGGAGCTTAAGAATATTAGTGGGCTTGGTGTTCGTTTTGAGGGCGACATCATTCTTGTGCCTTTGTACGACACGGCAGGCAAACTATGGAACCTGCAAACCATAGCGCCTGATGGCACCAAGCGTTTTCAAAAAGGTGGCAGGAAAAAGGGCCTGTTTTGCCCTTTGGGCGACTTGCAGAACAATGCCGTTGTCTACGTCTGTGAAGGGTACGCCACTGGCGTCAGCTTGCACATGGCGACTAACAAACCCGTTGTCGTGGCTTTTGATGCTTACAATTTAGAGCCGGTTTTAGAGACTCTGATCAAAAAGGTATCAGCAGCTCAATTTACCATCGCCGCAGATGACGACCGTTGGAAGCCCTTGGCTGGTAACGTTGGCCGTGAGCGGGCCAAAGAAGCGGCGCAGCGGTTTAAATGCCGGTACATTACCCCAATTTTCAGGGACGATTACACAAAGCCCACGGACTTTAATGACCTGCATGTCCTAGAAGGCTTGGAGCACCTAACCAAGCAGCTGGCCGACAAGGCGCCTGACAGTATCGTCACCCGCGTCAATATCGCAAATTGGGGCAAGCCATTGCCGCCACGTGAGTGGATTGTACCGGATTGGATCCCACACCGCTACGTTACGGCCCTGTATGGCGACGGTGGTGTCGGTAAGTCTCTACTGGCCCTACAGCTGGCCACGGCCGTGGTGACGGGCAATCAGTGGCTGAATATGGATACCCGGCAGGGCCGGGTTTATTGCCTATTCTGTGAAGACAGTGAGGAAGACCTTAACCGGCGTCAGCAGGATATTAACCGCTTCTATGGCCTGCACATGGGCCAAGTTGCGAATGACATGGCGATTGTGCCACGGCTTGGCCGCGATAACTACCTGATGACCTACAAAGGGTTTGATGAAACGCCGCATTACACGGATTTCTTCCGGTCCCTTTACAGCGATATCAGAGATTTTAAGCCGACACTGGTAATCCTTGATACTGCCGCCGATCTGTTCGGTGGCAACGAGAACAACCGCACGCAGGTTAGAAATTTTGTACAGTCCGGCCTTGGCAGGATTGCCAGAGATGCCAATTGCGCCGTTCTGCTATGTGCCCACCCGTCGGCAGCTGGATTGGCCTCTAAGAGTGGCGTCGGCGGCTCTACAGCCTGGAACAACACATTGCGTTCCCGTCTCTACCTGACGCGGCCCAAAGAGGTTCAGGAAGAGGATGGCGAAGCCAGTGATATGCGCACGCTTAAACGCATGAAGTCAAACTATGCTCGTGCCGGTGTCAGCCTCGATGTTATGTACGACGATGGGGCGTTTAAGATACCGACGCCGCAGTACATGGACACAGTTGATCGGATTGATTTCAATAACAAATGCCGCCGCTTCATGGACGTGCTCGATCAGCTGATTGATGATGGGTACTACCCAAGCGATAGTTACAAATCAACGCATTATGCGCCTAAACACATTGCTCTCAGAACCGGCGAAACAGTCGAGAAGTGCGAAAGCTATA
>JAYKJC010000847.1:0-1261 GCA_035285885.1 Leptolyngbyaceae cyanobacterium
GAGAGACAATCACCGTAACTAGCAGCAACGAGGCTGTGGCTACGGTTGAAGGCACCACGGCCCGCCACGTCTCAGACGGCTCCGCTACGATTACGCTTTCCGCCCCTTGCCGAACGCTCGCCCTCCCACTCACATTCGCCTCGCAAGGCGGCGTAACTTCAACGCAGTTTTCAAGCTACGTTAACGGCTCTGCTGCGCGCCACGCCAGCGACCAAATCGACACTCGACTCGCTGGCAAGTCCGCCGCGTCCGCACTCGCCGTTTACACTACGCAGGACCACGCATCGGGCATCTACGTCCGCAACCCGAGCCTCTGGTGTGCGGATGTAGATCTCACGGCGGTCAGCCCGTGGAACTCAACGGACGGTGTTCGTCGCGCGGGCGTGCTTATCTCGCCTCGTCACGTCCTGTTCGCCGCGCACTATCAGCCCGACACTGGGGCCACGATTCGCTTCATTGCCGCCGATAACACGGTGGTTACGCGAACGATTAGCAACAAGACCACGTTTCCCGGCTACATCCCCTATCACCCCGACTTCACGATTGGCGTCTTGGATAGCGATGTTCCCGCCAGCATAGGCTTCGCGAAGGTGCTCCCGGCCAGCTATGCGACCAGTTTTCCCGGTGCGGCTGCATGGGGCAAGGTGGCGTCGCTCTGTTTTGACCAAGAAGAAAAGGCGCTGGTGCAGGACTGGCGCGGGGCATATTCGTTGTGGGACGTAACGGTAAGCGCCGTGCGCGACTACTGCGGCTTTAACACGCCGACTGACGCCAAGCGCCTAGAGTTCTTCGAGAACAAAATCACCGGCGACTCGGGCAATCCGGCCTTTCTCATCATCAACGGTGAACTGGTCCTGCTCACGGTTCTTACCTACGGCGGGGCTGGTGCGGGCACCGAACTGCCCCCGCGCATCGCCACGCTCAATAGCATGATGGCCAGCCTCGGCGGCGGCTACTCCCTCACCGAAGTCGATTTGTCCGGCTTCCCCACCTATCCATGATTGGTGATTGACCCCAGCGCGGCAACCGCACCCTAACCCACAAACCCACCCATCTACAATGGACACCTCCGACATGATTGATCTTGGCCGCGAATACGACGGCATGCCGTGCGCGCAGCCCTCCGAAAAGAAAGGCGAGAAGAAGATGAGTTACCCTAGTGCCTACATCCCGGGCGAGGTGCCTGAGCTTCCGAAGGGGGATTTCTATGCCCTCGTAAAAGTGTGCGTGTCTCGCGTGTCTATTGACGCCAAGAACCCCA
>JAYKJC010000848.1:0-1666 GCA_035285885.1 Leptolyngbyaceae cyanobacterium
GTCGAACGGGTTAGCGAGCATTACCAGCGGTTTTCTAGCCTTTGGGACGCAGCACTTGCCGAGGCAGGCAAGGCGAGGGTCGCGCCCGCCGCCTAACCACACCGCCGAAGGGAGACAGAGAGATGACCGCGAGACCCATTGTTGAGACGGAGGACCTAGCTATAGCGGCGGACTTCGACGCGGACGCTCCTCGGGAAGACCTCGCCGCTACAGCTGAGAGCGACCCAGAGGCGAAGATTGAGTTTTACGTCCAGATGCGAAGCTGGACGATCCGCGACATGGAGGACCTGATTATTCAGGCTGCCGCCACGCAAATGATCCGTAGCTTTGGCGGCAAGAAGTTCTCGCAAATCATAGAGACTCGCGCAATCGAGGCCATCACAGCAAAGGCTGACGAAAAGATCGCAGCCGTCTCCGACGAAATTATTGACCAGCCTTTGACCCCCCAAATTGGGGACAAGGCTCCGGTGACGATGCGCGAATTTATTGGCCTCTATGCCAAGGAATACCTGACGGAGCGCGTCGATAGAGATGGGAAACCATCCAAGGGCGGATGGGGCACAACGACCTATACACGGGCGCAAATGATCGTGATGGCGGCGCTTGATCGCAAATTCAAGAACGAAATTGAGAAAGCCACTAACTCAACAATATCGGAAATTCAGGGCGAAATCCGCAAAGTGCACGCGGCCATTCTCGAAGAAGAAAAGGCGCGCATTCGCGCCGCCGTCGCCAAGTTCACCGCCTAACCACACCGCCGAAGGGAGACACCGCCATGACTAGCGTTCACATTGAAGAAACCGGCGATTGGGTCAGCGGCGAATGGGTGCCGTCCGGCTTCAACGCCTACATCGGCGGGCAAGAAGATGGCCCTGTGACTCACGGCGACGACGAAACCGCCGCGCTCGCTGAACTGGCAAACGATTGCCTCATCCGGGGCAGCAGCGAAGTCTACACCGTCCTTGCCAAAATGATGGAAATCGCCATCGCACCGGGGACGGACTTTCACCGGCAAGGGCTGACGAAGGCCGCCCGCATTCTTCGGAGCATGGCATGACCGCTGACCACATCCACCCGTTCTGGTCGTGGCGCGATGAGCCGCTGGAGAACATGAGCATTCCGCAACTGGAAACGCTCGCCGCCGAAGGACACGAAGAAGCTGCGGAAATCGTCCGCAAATGGAACGCGCGCCAGCGGGATTACTGGTCCCCGATGGCTGAACCCACTGACCGCTTCGGGCGCGTCAAGACAACGGGGGCTTGGTGATGGAAACGAAATGGACGCCGGGTGATTGGCGCGTGGAGATGGAAGGTAAGCGCGCCAATGTCGTCTTGCTTGAGAGAACGGACGACGGCGCGGTGTGGGAATACTACATCGCCGAAGATCAGCGGCCCGCAGACGCCCATCTGATCGCGGCGGCCCCAGTGCTTTATTCCACACTGGAATGGCTCCGCGACAACCCACAAGCGGACCTCATGGTGCGTCACGCGATCATTGAAACGGCTCTCGCCAAAGCACGAGGCGAACATGATTAAAGCGCTGAAACCAACCACCGACGAAGAGCGCGCCGAGCAAATCGCGCAGGACAAAATCATCCTGTTCCGTGAGGGCTGGCCCGACATGCACCAGGAGCCGGATTGGCTCGAAGGCGAGGCACAGCCCGGAA
>JAYKJC010000849.1:0-2092 GCA_035285885.1 Leptolyngbyaceae cyanobacterium
GAGCGCGTCAAGAAGGGACGCGGACGAAAGGCCGAGTCTACGCCTGCCGCCTCGTCTTCATCCCGTCGCCGTAAGCCAAAAGCGGAAGCCGCATCCAGCGAGGCGCCCACGTTCGAGCTCCACCACCAGCCGGAGTGGGGCGAGAACGAGTGGCTCATCCGGGAGCCGGACGGGAAGGGGCATCACTTCGTCAACCGCAACGAGGAGTTGATCGTCGCGCTGGCGCATCACTTCGCCGGCGGCGCTCCCATCACCGTCCACGGCAAGGACGGCCGCAAGCGGCGTTCGGAGGCCCCCACCGAGATGGCTCGCCGATGGGCGGAGCACTTCATGGCAGAAGAGAAGCACTCAGAGCGCCAGCACGAGCCCGGTCGATTCGGGCGAATGAACGCCCACCGAGCCGCTTACATGGCGATTCGGCGGGCCATGGAAAAGCCGTCGGCTAAGAACAAGGCCGCCGCCGAAGCGGCCTCCGCCAAGGCCCAACGCCTCGAAGAGCAGCCGCTGCCCGCCTACTAGGGCTGCAGGCGGAGACTGTTCTAGCTTCGCAGCGAGGGCCGGAAGAGGTCCACCCACTCGTAGGCCTGCCGGTGCTGGCGTGTGTCGACCTCCCGCACCTCCACCAACTCGAAGAGGCCGTGCGGGTCGCCCTCGAAGTCCTCGCCGTCGGGTACGATCACCTCCTCGGCGTCCATGAGTAGGTTGGTCGTGCAGGTGTCCTCCACCCAGTAGTGGTGGTCGAAGTCCGGCCGAACCTGGCTCGCGCGGCTAATGACCCACAGGGGGCGCTCTCGCGGGGGCAGGCGCAGGAGGTAGACGCCTTTCGGGCCGTGGATGTCCACGACCCGCTCCCAGGACACCATCCCATCGGCCGCGACCTTGCCGCGGATGCCCGTTCCGCAGTCGGGGCAGAACCACGTGCCCCAACTGCACCCGCGCATGGTGTGGTCGTTGAGCAGGTGGTCGGCCCTCCAGGCGTCGGCCTTCCCGCACCCCGGGCACGCGATGTAGGCGATAAAGTTGAACGGCTGCACGACACCTCCCCGCCTTCCGTAGCTTGGGAGGTGGTGGGGGGCTACGCGCACAAAACTCACTCCCCCGGCCATACGCAACCCACGCCGAGTGGGCCGGCTCCGACCTCTGGCGCCCCAAACGCCGCCGGGGGTAGTAGCCCCCCACAGCGCATCGAGGTAGGGGGAAGGCGGGAGGTAGGATGAGCGACGAGGATTGGCCGGTCGATGAGGCGCTGTTCAGCGGAGACCTGCTTCGCGACGTGGCGCGCACCCTCAACTTTGAAGCAGAGTGCGCTGCCGTCTTCACCGTGTTGCTCCGCAAGTACGGGGCCGAGATTGTCAGGCGAGGACTGGACAGGGCAATCACCCACGACGCGAGCCCCTCCGAGGTGGAAGCCGCCGCGCGGATGTTTGGCGTGCTGTCGACCGTCACGACGACCGCCGATCGGCTGGAGCGCACCATCCGTGAATCTGGATGGACCTTCGTCGAACAGGCGCATCTCGACGACGGCCCGGAGCGCAGGTACTGGCACCATGGCCGATTGATGGCTCTCCGCGACCTGGAGTTCCTGCTCACGGACTGGCATGGGGGCACGGACCCCGCCAACCGCGACAGCGACTAGCTGCGTACGCACGTGCGGAGACACACGGCTACCCTCACGCCGAGGGTACACGATGCTTCGTCACTGGGCACTTGTCGCAGAGCTGGAGGAGCTGTTCAAGGCGGGGCGTGTGTGGCCCAAGGGCAAACCCATCCCCGCTGACCCGCCACCCGGATGGACGCACGACACGATCAAGTCAGGCACGCGCAAGGGACACGCGACGCTCCGGTGGACGGGAGACGGCGCGCCGCGAAGCGCTCGGGGTGGGTCGGCCGCTCGAAGCACCGAAGCACAGAAGAAGCAGGCGTCCGAACAACTGGCCAAGCAGTTGGAGCAAATCCTCAGCAGCCGCTACGAGCCGATGAGGGCTGTACGTGGTCGAACGGGATGGCGCCTGGACCTGGCCTACGACCACAACCCGAACAAGGTGTACGCGTTCATCCGCTTCGGTACGTCCGATCCCTTTAAGGGCGTCCC
>JAYKJC010000850.1:0-1017 GCA_035285885.1 Leptolyngbyaceae cyanobacterium
CCCCCTACCACCCCGAGACGCGGTCGCTGTTGGCGAACGGCGAGGAACAGCCGTCGCGCAACAGCTACGAGGACCTGCGCTGGAACGATGACGGCTCGATCGATCTCTTCTTCGGCCCGAACCCGCCAGAGGGCTACGAGCAGAACTGGATCAAGACCCTGCCCGGCGAGGGCTGGTCGGTGTTCATCCGCCTCTACGGGCCGCTCGAGTCGTACTTCGACCAGACCTGGAAACCCGACGACATCGTCAGAGCCGACTGATCGCCAATCGGCACCTGCTCAGAGCAGGGCGTGCACCCGACGAAGGGAAGCGCAATGAATGTATCGCTCATCGAGGGGCCGCAGAGGCGTGACCGGTCAGTCGGCCGGCTGGGATCTGCGCTGCTCGCCGTCGCTGTGATCGGGGTGGTGGCTGCGCTCTCGGGCTGCACGGAGGACGGGCGGGATGCGATTCGTGATGGTGTCGGCACCGTCACCATCACGCTTCCCGCAAGAGACGATGGAGCCGCCGGCTCCCCCGAAACCACCGCGACAACGGCCCAGGAGCCGTCGCCGACCACAGAGGCTTCTCCGCCGGAGACAGCGCCGCCCCCGACGGTGGCGCCCGAGACGACCTCGGCGCCCGAGACCACAGTCCCGGCGACCGATCCCGATTCCGATGACGGCCTTGCGCAGTCGGGTCTGCTCGTTGTGGCGTTGATCGCAGCAGCGGCGGTGCTCATCTTCCTGATCGGCCGGAGGTCATCCCGATCGGCCGCGTCCGTCCCGCCGGTACCACCACACGATGGAAGACCCCCGTGGCAGGATCGAGCTCGCGCGCTCTATGCGGATGCCCGCTGGCTTCTCGACAACACCGATCGCACATTCGTGGCGATGCGCTCGGCCGCAGCCACCGGTGATGCTCAGGCGATGTCGGCGGATCTCGAGGTCCGGCGACGACTCGACTCGCTCCTGACCGCCCTGTACGAAGCGGAAGCCGACGCGCCGAGCGGATCGATGCGTCAGGTGCTGCGGGAGC
>JAYKJC010000851.1:0-2100 GCA_035285885.1 Leptolyngbyaceae cyanobacterium
TCTTGAAGCTGAGTTTTCATATTGCTTTTTTTCTCTGAAAAGTTTTACACTTGCCCTTAAGAGTCGCAGAAAATCCTGTGTATAAGTTGGCCTGAATTGCAAAACGCCATTGATTTCAAAGGATGTATGCCCGCTTTGGGAGCAGAGGGCCGGGGGTTCGAATCCCTCCACTCCGACCAGGGTTTTACTCGTTATTTGATATTTGCGCTAATTGTGTTTTACACCATTGTGGATAACTGTTTTACACTTTTGGTTTGCGGTAGGCATCTAGCTTAGCAATAGCAGCGCTGGCCTGTTGCTGTGTCGGGATGACATAGCGATCAATGATTTCTTGGGTTTCAGCGATACTGTGCCCGGTGATGCTGGCAATTTCTGGTACGGTACACCCGGCATCGGCCAACCGGCAAGCAGCCGTGCGGCGAAGGTCACGGAACATCAGGCCCTCGCGAAGACCTACCCTTCCTCTCATTCTACGCCAGCGGCTATTGACCCCCGTTTCTGTGAATGGTTTCCCAGTAGTATCAGTCAATATATGGGTTGAAGTCCGTGGCAAGGCATCTAAGTGCCTCTTAAGCGGTAATGGGCATGGCAACCATACGCGCTGCCTGGTTTTGCTTTGAGTAAGCGATATGCGGTGACCATCGTATTGATCCCAGCGCATGGCCAGAACATCGGTGCGGCGTTGGCCGGTGTAGAGTCCAAGCATAAAAGCCGTGACAAGCTGAGAGTCCCCACAGCCGGTTACCATGGCTTCATCTTCTTCCGTCCATAATTCCGTTCTGGCGCTGTTACCCTTCACCCTAACCCCTGCACAAGGGTTCTCGGTGACGATTTCCCTATCAATGGCATAGCTGTACAAGAGTGATAGGGTTCTGACCACTGCTTGCGCCATGCGCGGCCTATCAGCGTAACGATCCCTGATTTCAAGCACGCTTCGCCGGGTGATCTTGTGGATTGGCGCAGTCTCGATGATGTGCTTGTCAAGGGCTTTGAAAAAACCCCGGTAGGCCTGTTGCGTCTTAGCCGCCAGTCCCTTGAACTCCTGGCTATTGAGATATGAGGCCACCAGGCCCCCAAACTGATTCTCCAAGAGCCGCGGCTTGCCGGTATCGTCCAGCAGCTCAGCATAGCGGGCGTGGAATTCTGGTTGCCCTGGCTTGCCCGGTAAGGGGATGCGCAGCCCATCTCGCCGGAAATAATAGTAATCCCGGCCCTTGGCCTTAATATGCAGGACGAATTTCAGGTTTCTCATAGGGCCTCAAAACAGCAATATGGTCGTCGGCATCATCTATGATCTGTTGGCCGTGGTAGTTTTTTAGATTTTGGGCTTCCCAACGGGCAATGTCGGACTCGCGGATTGTTATATCGTCCCAATCTATGCTGGCGCTGCTTTTGGTAGTGATATAAGGCAGGATACCCGCCTTAACCAATCCCTTGACGCAACGTGTCGTCCGGCCCATGCGGTCGGCGGCCTGATAAATGGTGTAGCTTTTGGGGTGGTTAAGCATTATTCCTCCCCCGCCGCGGCGACGCGGTTATTGTTGATCTTGCAATTCCAGACTTGCCCCTTATTCCTGTGTCCCATAGATGACCAAAGAATAAGCACCTAAGCCATGCAAAGGGCGTTGCTGATCTTTTGCGTGGGCTGTCGAGTTTTTCAAACTCCGCCTTAATCTCTGAAATTGCCCCAATCATGACTTCCCCTCATACTTTTCGTGACCGCAACGGCGGCACCGGTAAATTTGGTGACAATTGTATTCTCTGTCTGTCCATAGGCCTGCCGCACGATAATTGTGGTGGTAGGTGCAGCCCGTAAACAGGCGCAAAAAACCAGCCATGATTGCTTTGCCGAACAGGCTGATTGGGTTGGTCATGATTTATTACTCAGTCGTTAGCTTATCAAAAAGGTCCGGTTGGCTTGCGTTCACTGCCTTTATTAAGGCTTGCGTTCACTGCCTTTATTAAGGCTTGCGCTCGGTCAGCTTTAGAATCCGGATGAAAGTCTGCGTCATATATCATCTCGTAAATTTCCGAGATCACATCCTGTATATGACTGCCAACTTTGCGCCCCAGGTACTCGACAACACCAGCGTCATCTAC
>JAYKJC010000852.1:0-1426 GCA_035285885.1 Leptolyngbyaceae cyanobacterium
AGAACCAGATGTTCCTGCTGTAGCGATGTTTAATGTTTTGCTTGAAACGTTAGTTGTAGCGCCTGTCGCAATATTTACTGTTTGTGAATCAACAGACCTACCAAAAGTTAATACATCCGTACCTGAAACGCTACCAATAGTTACTGCGCCTGTTAAAGTTGGAGCATCACTTAATACAACAACTGTTCCTGAGCCTGTTGTAGAGTAAGAAGTACCCCAAGCAGAACCTGTAGAGTTAGGAATACCAGCACCCGGATAAACCATAGAGCCTGTTGCGGCTATCGTAATAGAACCATTACCATTAGTTACGGAAATACCAGAACCTGCTGTTAGTGTTGCTTTAGTAAGCGTATTACCTGTTGAGTTACCAATCAATAACTGACCATCAGTATACGTTGTTTGCCCAGTACCTCCGTTTGCTACAGCAACAGTTCCAGTTACATTAAGTGCTGTGCCTGTAATCGAACCAGTTATAGGGCTAGAAAATGTTTTAGTGCCAGCTATGGTTTGGTCGGTAGTTACATCAACAAAAGCACCGTTACCAGCAATAGCAATAACGCTCGTAGCAGTACCACCGGCACCACCTGTGCCCGTACCGTAATAAAGTATATTCGTTTGTTCGTTAAACGCTAATTCTGCGTTTGCTAATGAGCCTGGTGCCCCTGAGCCACCGCCGTTTGCACGGCGTTTAATTCGTATGGTATTTGCCATCTCTTTTACTCCTTAAAATATTAATAGTTACCGCCGTCTGTTATTTCAGTCTGTGGCACGTTGTTCCATTGGTTAACCCCAAACATAAGTACGTCTTTCTGCTGTATATCTGTTATCACTACAGGATACCCTGCTATGTTGATATCGTTTGGAATCTGGCTGGTAGGTACTTTACCACTAGCATCTAAAGTAGCAACGCCGTTAGCAACTCCAGCATCAAGTACGGCGGCTGTACCTAAACCTAAATTTGTACGCGCTCCTGAAGCACTAGTTGCGCCTGTGCCTCCATTAGCTACTGAAAGAGTAGCTCCGCTTTCAGATACAATACTTGTACCGTCTACGTATACCGATTTTTCGGCTGGATATGTGACAAACACATTTTTTACGCCAGCATTAAAGTTAACTATTGCGCCACCGTTAGATGATTCTAGAATAGTGTCTCTACTTAAGGTTGAACCAGCTGCTGTATACGTACCAATACCAACTTCCCATTGGTTGCTACCGGCAATAGTGTAGTATGTAGTGTTACCGTTACCTATAACAGAAAAAGACTGAAAGCCTGATACTGTACCAGTCAACGTAACTGGGCCCGTACCTGCAGTAGAGGTAGTCTGGAGTACCCTGTCTTTTACTACTAAAGGCATTTAGTTTTCCTTACGAAATTCTAATAATTGCACTATTTGCATTCGCGATTGGGAATGTTACTGTAAATGTA
>JAYKJC010000853.1:0-1699 GCA_035285885.1 Leptolyngbyaceae cyanobacterium
GGATCAAACCGAGGTTACCCAGTGGCAACCGAAGGGACAGGCGTATCCGGATTGGCGCAGCGCTACGCGACTGCCCTGTTCGAACTCGCGGACGAACACAAGGCCCTCGACCAGACGGCCAAGGACCTCGCCCTATTGAAGCAGTTGCTTGCGGAAAGCGCCGATCTCCGGCGCCTCGTCGGCAGCCCCATGATCTCCCGCGGCGACCAGGCCCGCGCCATTGAAGCGGTGCTGTCCAGCGCCGGCATCGGCGGGCTGGTCCGGCAATTCACAGGCCTCGTCGCCCAGAACCGCCGGCTTTTCGCCCTGCCCGGGATGATCGAGGGCTTCCTGGCCGAGCTGGCCCGGCGCCGCGGGGAACAGACCGCCCAGGTCATCGCCGCCCGTCCGCTCGACCCGGCCCAGCTGGCGCAGGTGACGGATGTGCTGAAGACGGCCATGGGCGCCAAGGTAAGCGTCGACGTGCGGATCGATCCCGCGCTGATCGGCGGAATGATTGTCAAGGTCGGGTCGCGCATGATCGACGCCTCGGTGCGCACCAAGTTGACCAAGCTGAAACTCGCCATGAAAGGGGTTGGATAATGGAAATCCGGGCCGCTGAGATTTCCGCGATCCTCAAGCAGCAGATCGCGAACTTCGGCACCGAGGCTGATGTGGCCGAGGTCGGGACCGTCCTGTCCGTCGGTGACGGCGTTGCCCGCGTGTATGGCCTCGACAAGGTCCAGGCCGGCGAGATGGTCGAGTTCCCCGGCGGCGTGAAGGGCATGGCCCTGAACCTCGAGACGGACAATGTCGGCGTCGTGATCTTCGGCAACGACCGCGACATCAAGGAAGGCGACACGGTCAAGCGCACCGGCGCCATCGTGGAGGTGCCCGTCGGCCGCGGCCTGCTGGGCCGTGTCGTGGACGGCCTCGGCAACCCGATCGACGGCAAGGGCCCGATCATGGACGCCGAGATGAAGCGCGTCGAGGTGAAGGCGCCGGGCATCATCCCGCGCAAATCCGTGCATGAGCCGATGCAGACCGGCCTGAAGGCGATCGACGCCCTGGTCCCGGTCGGGCGCGGCCAGCGCGAGCTGATCATCGGCGACCGCCAGACCGGCAAGACCGCCATCGCCATCGACACCTTCATCAACCAGAAGAAGGTGAATGCCGGCGGCGACGAGTCCAAGAAGCTCTACTGCATCTATGTGGCCGTCGGTCAGAAGCGCTCCACCGTCGCCCAGCTGGTGAAGGTCCTGGAGGACCGCGGCGCCATGGATTATTCCATCGTCGTCGCCGCCACCGCCTCCGACCCGGCCCCGATGCAGTTCCTGGCCCCGTTTGCCGGCTGCGCCATGGGCGAGTTCTTCCGCGACAACGCCATGCACGCCCTGGTCGCCTATGACGACCTGTCCAAGCAGGCCGTGGCCTATCGCCAGATGTCCCTGCTGCTTCGCCGTCCTCCGGGACGTGAGGCGTATCCGGGCGACGTCTTCTACCTTCATTCCCGCCTGCTCGAGCGCGCGGCGAAGATGAACGAGGACATGGGTTCCGGTTCGCTCACCGCCCTGCCGGTCATCGAGACCCAGGCGAACGACGTGTCGGCCTATATCCCGACCAACGTGATCTCGATCACCGACGGCCAGATCTTCCTTGAGACCAACCTGTTCTTCCAGGGCATTCGCCCGGCCGTGAACGTCGGTCTGTCGGTGTCCCG
>JAYKJC010000854.1:0-2036 GCA_035285885.1 Leptolyngbyaceae cyanobacterium
AACTTCCACATTGAAAACTTGCTGCATCAGTTCGGGGGTGAGGACTTCCGGGGGTGGGCCGATGGCCCAGAGTTGACCTTGACGCAGGAGGGCGATGCGATCGCAGTACCGTGCTGCCAGGTTTACGTCGTGGAGCACCGTGATGACAGAGAGTTGCTGCTGTTGATTCAGACGTTTCAGCAGGTCCAGTAGCTGGAGTTGGTAATGGATATCCAAAAAAGTGGTGGGTTCATCCAGTAGCAGCACCTGGGGGTTTTGGGCCAGGGCCAGGGCCAGGAATGCTCGCTGGCGTTCGCCGCCGGAGAGTTCTGCGACGGGGCGATCCCGGTAGGGGGTTAGCTCGGTCCAGAACAGGGCCTGCTCGACCTGGAGTCGGCCTGCGGCATCCAGGTCCCACTGCCACCAGGCCTGGTGGGGAGCACGTCCCAGGCTAACCAGTTGGTACACGGAGAGCGCGGCGGGTAGGGTTTGCTGCTGGGGCAGGATGGCCATCTGCCGGGCGACTTCCTGGGTGGGAAGCTGGTGGATTTCCCGCCCATTCAGATATACGGCTCCGGCCTGGGGTGGCAAAATGCGACTGATGCCCTTCAGTAATGTGGATTTGCCAGACCCGTTGGCCCCCACCAGACACAGCCATTCCTGCCGCTCGACGCTGAGGTTAACGGCTTCTACAATGGCCTGCTGGCCGTATCCGGTGGAAAAGTTTTGAACCGCAAGCACCATGGCTACAGCCTCCCCATTGCCGCCGAACGGCGGTACAGCAATAGAATGAACACCGGGGCTCCCAGCAGGGCAGTGACAATGCCCACGGGCAGTTCTACCGGGCCAGACCGGGCCACCAGGTCGGCGGAAGCCAGCACCAGCGCGCCGCCCAGGGCTGAGAACGGCAGCACCAGTCGGTAATCGGTGCCCACCAGCAACCGTACTCCGTGGGGCACGATCAGGCCGACGAAGCCGACCAGTCCGGCGATGCTGACGGCGCTGGCGGCCAACAGGGTGGCGGTGGCACCAATCAGGCTGCGCGATCGCACCAGGGACGTCCCCAATCCCACCGCCAGTTCATCTCCCAGCACCAGCAGGTTGACCTGCCGCGAGAGCAGACAGCCCAGGGCCAGGGCTACCAGAATCGCCGGGGCGGCTACCGTTACTTCTCGCCAGCCACGACCATTAAGGCTGCCGATCAGCCAGGTGAGGGCGGCCTGTACTCGGCCATCTTGAGTCAGCAGCAGCAGCATTGACTGCACTGCGCCAAACAAACTGCTGAAGGCCACCCCGCCTAAAATCAGGCGATCGACTGAAACGGTGGTGCCCGTCCGGGCCAGCAGGTAGACCATCAGGGTAGTTGCGATCGCCCCCAGCCAGGCCCCAAACGGCACCCATACTTGCCACAGACCAAGACTTACCAGCAACACCACCACTAACCCTGCCCCAGCGGAAATACCCAATAAAAACGGGCTTGCCAATCCATTGCGCAACATGCCTTGCAGCAGTGCCCCGGCCATGCCCAGGGCAGAACCCACCAGCAATGCCGCCAGCACTCGGGGTAACCGCAGGTCCCAAAAAATGGTTTGGTAGGTGGGGTCTCCCCGGCGTAGTGCCGCCTGCCACAGGTCTGCCCCACTGAGGGAAACCGCCCCCTGAGTAAGCGATAACGCCACCACCACCAGCAATAAGCCCAGCAGCAATAGGCCCGCCCATAGGGGGCGTTGTCCTGATTCTCGTTGACCTGGGTGGGGTGGCTCCGGCGGCTTCAAAGCAGGGGTAGAACCCGGCGGAGAAGAGGATGTTTGCGGCGATAGGGAAGACATTGAAGGTATCTAGTGAAGGGCAAGCGAAGCCGCCTCATTGCAGATTGACATCAGCAGATGGGCACTCATGGGAGAAGTTATTGAGATAGATTTTCAACTAGATTGGGGTAAAATGGGAATAATTGTCAAGCCATTGATGAATCCAGATTGCATTAAGGTCTGAGGCAGTCAGCTAAAACCTCAGAGCACAATAAGGTAATCAGGTAAAATATTCTATGGTGAGGCGGT
>JAYKJC010000855.1:0-1887 GCA_035285885.1 Leptolyngbyaceae cyanobacterium
GCCGATGGGGTGTGATCGACAGAATATTTTGGGTTGGGAAAAGAAACTTTTGATTGGCAAAAATCAGCCTTTCGTTAATAGGAAATGGCATCTTGACTGCACTTTTGAAAGACGTAAACTTTCTGGAACTTTCATAAACTAAACAATAGAAACGATAAGTTAAAAGGTTCCTGATTTTATGACTAAGAGCGACGCAGTACCTAAACGGAATCAAAACGGCCCCACCCAACCCATGACCCCTGAAGAGGTCGATCCGCAACAGAAGCGTGCCCATAAAGAAGAATTGGCGCGAAAAGGAAATCGGTTAACCATCAATACTGGCGATCGCATCGACGAATCCATGACGCTGGAAGAAAAAGCGAAGCAGGTTGCGGTTGACGCCCCTGACATCACAGGTGACCACATTGTTGTTCCTGCCTATTTCATTTTCGACATGCCCGATGGCAGTCAGAAAGCACTCCATCATGTTCGTGATGCGGATGAAATTTCTGACTTGATTCGATTAGCTCGTGTTGATGAAAATGGCGATCGAAACTGGTGGTAATATCTGGCAGTCGGGTTTTTACTGTAGCTAGACTAAGTTGGATAAAGCGCCATATGTCGTAGGGGCAAGGCAATGCCTTGCCCCTACCAGCAGCGTAAAGTTACGTTTAGTCTAAACTCCAATCTTTAGTAAAAAGACAAATTAAAGGAGGCAGTGGGCTTAGCTCACGCCTCCTTCTGTCAGTTTAGGCTGTCAGTTTAGGGGAGTTAATCTTCCTACAATCTTCCTAATGGTAACCGTCCCAGGGACTCCGCTGGCTGAGCGAAGACGTTTTGCTTTGCAACGCTATCACGAACGCATTGCGTCTCCCGAAGGGAGAAAGCCAAACCCCAGCCAAACCGTCCCCTTCGACTCCGCTCAGGGGGCGGTTACTCCTACTGCGTCTACTTTGATTTAGCAATTCGGATGACGAGACGCACGGAGGCTTGGAGCGATCGCCCCGGTTTCCAGGTAAGGAGCGATCGCCGCACATTATCGATCACCCACAACTGGATGATGGACGTTTCTTGCTCATCCAGCACAACCTGCTTGACCCGTCCCTTCTGGATGTGGAACTCAAAGACCAGGTCGCCAGCAATATCCTCAGACACAGAAACCGACTGAAGGTGACGCAATAGCGAAACAATCATGGACTGATCCAATCCGGTCACACTGGCAATGCTGAGGCGAGAGTGAGCTTCAAGCGCATGACGGGGCATTGGAGCAGAAGAACAAAGAGACTCCAATGCTCGATCAGGAGAACAGGGTGATGGAGGACGACATACAGATCGTGGTGCAGGTAAACTATCCTTAGGAACAAGCAATCTGTAAGGAATGGGCATAGCTTGAGGAATGACGGGGGGTGTCATTGTTCTAAACACACCCGCATGGCTTACTCCTTCGGGCATCTCTACCGGAACCTGCACAGAGACAGAACCCACCTTGGGATTTACCCGAACGTCGTCACTGACCGCAACAAAGGCGGTGTACTGAGACAGGAGTTTATAGCTGAGGGCGGTTTCAGTTACCGCTTCGACGCCCTGTTTCGTTTCGCCGCTGACCATCTGATTCATCAGCGACTTGATGCGGGCGCGACCCCAGAGTTGGGCAACAGCAGGGTTGGAACCTGATGCTAGAGATTCGTCAAAAGTAAGATTGAACGCCTGCTGGAAGGACTGGTTTCCGGCAACGGTACCTGTGATCAGGAGTACGCCGGGACGCGCATCCTCCTTGCGACCAAACACCACCAGGGGTTGTTCGGCATACAGGTCATTGGGGCGATCGGGATAGAATATCGGCGGTTCCCCATCCCCCAGCCATTGGAGCTGAATGTGGGTGAGCACAGGGTTGTTGATCTGCCGGAA
>JAYKJC010000856.1:0-1151 GCA_035285885.1 Leptolyngbyaceae cyanobacterium
GCTCCCGCCAGGAAGCCGCCGAGCGCCTCGACGTCGATGAAGCCGATGATGAGCGGCAGCGAGATGGCCAGCACACCGGGCAGGATCATCTCCTTGAGCGCACCGGACGTGGCGATGTCCACGCACTTGGCGTACTCGGGACGGGCGTCCTCGCGGCCCTCGCGCAGACCCGGGATCTCCCGGAACTGGCGCCGCACCTCTTCGATCATCGTGAAAGCGGCCCGTCCGACTGCGTTCATGGTGAGCGCCGCGAACAGGAACGGGAAGGCCGCACCCAGGAACAGACCGACGGTGGTGGTGACGTCGGCGATGTTGATGCCGAGCGCAAGCGGGTTCTCGACACCCTTCAGTTCGGCGGCGCTCTGCACTGCCTGGATGAAGGTCGAGAACAGCGCCAGGGCCGTCACCGCCGCCGAGCCGATGGCGAAGCCCTTGGCGATGGCAGCGGTGGTGTTACCCAGCGAGTCGAGGGCGTCGGTGGTCTCCCGCCCGTCGGCCGGGAGATGCGCCATCTCGGCGAGACCACCGGCGTTGTCGGCGATCGGGCCGTAGGCGTCCACCGAGATCGTGATACCGAGGGTGGCGAGCACGCCGATGGCGGCGATGGCCACGCCGTAGATGCCGCCACCGTCGCCCAGTGCCCAGTCGCCCGCCCAGAAGGCACCGGCGATTCCCATCACGGTGATGACCACCGAGTAGGCCGCCGAGCTCTTGCCGGATGCGACACCGGCGATGATGACGGTGGCCGGGCCGGTCTCGGCCTGGTCGGCGATCCGCTTGACCGTCTTGAAGTGATCGGAGGTGTAGATCTCCGACAGCTTGCCGATTGCGAAACCGACCACGAGACCCACCACCACGGCGATCCAGATGCCGAGCGGGTTCTCGGCGGTGTCACCGAAGATCCAGTAGGCCAGTCCGAGCACGGCGGCGGCGGCCAGGACCATGGCGACGTTGGTGCCCCGGTGGAGGGCGGCGGCCAGGTCGTTCTTGTCCTTCGGCTTCACCAGGAACGAGCCCACGATCGAGGCGAACATGCCGAGGGCGCCGACCGCAAGGGGAAAGATGATGGCGGCGGCCTGCAGCGAACCCGAGAACGCGAATGCGGCGAAGGCCACCGGCGCGACCAGCGAGCCGACGTATGACTCGAACAG
>JAYKJC010000857.1:0-1437 GCA_035285885.1 Leptolyngbyaceae cyanobacterium
GCCTACACGAACGAGCGCGTGGCCGGCGTGTTCTCGCACCCGCTGGGCGGCGAAGTCGAAATCGAATGGACGATCGCGCAGGCCAAGGCGGCGGGCCTGACCGGGAAAGAAGTGTGGCGCCAGTACCCGCGCGCCATGCTGCGGGCTCGCGTCATCAGCGAAGGCATCCGCACCGTGTTCCCGGGCGTCGCGGTCGGCGTCTACACCCCGGAGGAAATCGGCGATCTGCCGATCGGAGCGGCATCGCCTACCGGCCCGCGAGAGATCGATATGGGCAACGTCAAGGTCGTGGCGTCGGATACGCCGGATGCGTCTGACGAACTGCTGGCGGCTGCCGAGGCCGCGGCGAAAGACGGGCTGGGCGCCTATCAAGCGTTCTGGAAGTCGCTCGACCCGGCCGACCGGAAGGCCATCGGGCCGACGCGGCACGAGTCCTACAAGGCGATGGCGATGCAAGCGCCTGACGCCGCCGAGGCTGCGTGATGGACGACGCGCAGAAAGCCGCGTGGCTGTCGCAACGCTGCGGGAAGCTCACTGCCTCTCGCATGGCCGACGCGCTCGACGTCCTCAAGTCCGGCAAGCCATCGGCCGCGCGGACTCGTTTGATGCACGAGATTCTGGCCGAGCGGCTGATGGGCGACAGCGTGCCTCACTTCGTGAACGACCTGATGCGCTGGGGGCTTGAGCAAGAGCCGCACGCGAAGGACGCTTTCGAGGTAGCCACCGGCTCGCTGCTGGTGCCGTGCGGGTTCGTTGACCACCCGTCGATCGACAACTTCGGCGCCACGCCTGATGCGCTTCTGGACGGCGACGCGCTGGTCGAATTCAAGTGCCCGCAGACGGTCACGCACATCGCATGGAAACTGGCTAGGGTCGTGCCCGAGCAGCACCGGCCGCAGATCCTGGCCCAGCTTGCCTGCACCGGCCGCACGCGCGCCGTGTTCGTGTCGTTCGATCCGCGCGTCCCCGAGCGCCAGCGGCTATTCATGCGCGAATGGGCGCCGGATCGTGCGGAGGTGGAGGAAGTCGAGGAGGGGGCGCGGGCGTTTCTCGCGGAAGTCGATGCCATGTGGGAGGCGCTGACGTGCAACTGAGCCCACGTCAGCAGCAGGTCGTCGCGCTAGTCGCCGACGGCCTAGGAAACATCGAGATCGCCGACATGCTAGGGATCTCGCCCAGCACGGTCGGCGCTCACCTCGAAACGGCATACGCCCGGTCCGGGTGCCGCAATCGCGTCGAACTCGCGGTTGCGTGGCATCTGGGGCGGATCAGGATCAGCCCGAGCGCGAAATCGCAAGGCCACCGTGCGACCGGACGGGCGGAAAACGGAGCCAGTCGCAGCGCGCCACCTCCAGGCGCGTGATGCGGCCCAGCAGCGGACGCTGCCGCCCGGTGGGATGCCGGGCATCAACTTAACGGAGGGTGTGTGAACGACGA
>JAYKJC010000858.1:0-1456 GCA_035285885.1 Leptolyngbyaceae cyanobacterium
CGTGCATCCAGGTCTGCGCGGAGATGGCGCTGACCACCTGCTCGGTGATGCGCTGCGTCTTCTCACCGGTGATGGCGGTGAACTGGTAAGCGAAACCCATGAAGACCGCCATCAGAAGCAGGAAGACGGCCAGGCCCGCGGTGATGGAGGCCGACCGCGGCCGGGCCGGCGCTTCGGTGTAGGTCGTGGTCAGGACCGCGCCGGCTTGGAGCGACCCGTACCAGCCCCCATCCAGACCGGCATCCGCCAACATGGCGTTCCGGCGGAGTTCGCTCAGGCGCGAGCCGATCGCGTCGGCCCAGCCGCGTTTGGAGGGGATCTCCAAGGCGGCCTCGTGGATGGAGGTGATGCGCAGGACGCCGTCGGCCGCCACGCCCTCGGACCAGGGCACGAAGTCGACGCCGTTGACAGCGAGCGAATCGGGATGGATGCCGCCGTAATCGGCCACGGCCACGGTGGCGGTCTCCATGCTGTCGCTGAGCAGCCAGCTCGTACCCATGAAACTGAGCGCGCCGATCACGACCATCCAGACGAGCCCCTTGAGCACGTCTTTCCATTTGAAGAAGCGGTTGAATTCCCAGGAGGCGACGGTGAGTACGGGGTTCATCGGAGTCGTTGGATGAAGATGTCGTGGAGGGTGGTTTCGGAGGTGGTCAGGTCGCGGATCGGACCCAGCTCGGTCAGGTGCCGGATGACCCGGTTCACGTCGGCATCCGGACGGCAGAGCACGTCCCAGCCGCCGTCGGCGCCGCCTTCCACGGCCTCGATGTCGTCGATGGCGGCGAACCGGCTTTCGTCGATGCCGGCCGCATAGGCCACATGCCATTTGGCGCCCGTGCGCGTCTTGGCGCGGATCTCCGCCATGGTGCCGGAGACGTATTCCTTGCCGCGGTTCATGAGGAGGATGCGGTCGGCCAGGCGCTCCACCAGCTGCATCTGGTGCGCGCTGAGCAGGATGGTCATGCCCCCATCGGCCAGTTCGCGGATGCAGGCGCTGATGAGCTCCTGGTTGATGGGATCGAAACCGGAGAAGGGCTCATCCAGGATGGCCAGGTCCGGCTGGTGCAGGATGGAGGCGATGAACTGCACCTTCTGCTGGTTCCCCTTGGACAAGGTGGAGACCTTGTCGTTGCGGCGGTCGTACAGGTCGAAGCGCTCCAGCCAGGCCTTGGCCCGGGCCTTGAGGGCGGGGCGGTCCGAGCTGCGCAGGGAGCCGAGATAGAGCAGGGTTTCGGCGACGCTGACATCCTGATAGAGGCCGCGCTCCTCCGGCAGATAGCCGAGGCGGGAGCGGTGCAGGCCGCCCTCCATGTCGATGCGGCCCGAATCGGGCTCGAGGATGCCCATGATCATGCGGATGGTGGTGGTCTTGCCGGCGCCGTTGGGTCCGAGCAAGGCGAAGACCTCGCCTTTGCGGACCTGGAAGCCCAGGCGGTCGACCGCAAGGACCGTGGCG
>JAYKJC010000859.1:0-1013 GCA_035285885.1 Leptolyngbyaceae cyanobacterium
GGCAGGCCTACGTGGCACTGAGCCGCGTGCGCACGCTGGACGGCATCTACCTGACCGAGTGGCCCAAGGGCTGGTTCATCAGCCAGGAGGCGCTGGCGTTTGAAAGGAGAGCGGAATGATGACCGTGCAAGAGATCCGAGGCTGGCTGGGCGAGCCGCTGTTCATGGTGCCGCAGACACCTGGCACCAAGATCCCGATGGTGAAGTACACCCAGGAGACCATCGAGAGCACCCGGCGCGATGCCTACCAGGCCCTGCTGGAGCACGGCAACGTGGCCGTCAGGCTGGGCGAGCACAGCGGCGGGCTGTGTGCGATTGATTTCGATGATGATGGCAGCCTGGAGGCGTTCCTGAATGTGAATCCGGTGCTGCAGGGCTCTGCACGGTGGAAGGGCAAACGCGGGGCGCAGATCGGAGTAAGGGTGACGGGCAAGTACCCCGGGCCATGCGCGGAGCGCAGCCTAACCGAGATGATCGAGGTCAATGGGCGCATGATGGGCAAGCCGCTGTACGAATGGCGCAGCACCGGCAACCTGAGCACGGTCAAAGGCCTGCACCCGAGCGGCTGCGAGTACCAGGTGCTGGTGGACAGGCCGCCGGTCGCGCTGGAGTTCAGCCAGATCCGGTGGCCCGAGGGCTGGCCGGTGCCCGGGAGCCGCGATGAGATGGCCCAGCTCCTGAGGATGCACGGCGTGCCTTGGACCTTTGGGCGCAATGCCGGCAACCTGCACCCGACCTTCTTCGCAGGGTACATGGCGCACAAGGAAAGGTTCTTGTTCGATGCCGTCACCGGGCAGCATTACTGGTATCTGCAGGACCGCGGCATCTGGCAGAGCATGAGCCGCGAGGAGATGGCGCAGAAGGCACTGGAGACCGCCAGGAAGGTGATCCTGGATCAGGCGGCATCGACCGAGGATCCGCGGATCCCGAGCCTGCTGACGAGGCTCACAGCAAGTTTCGCCGATCAGGTGGTGGATCTGGTCGGGCGCCTGCAGGTCGAGCGCAACCCGTTCT
>JAYKJC010000860.1:0-2260 GCA_035285885.1 Leptolyngbyaceae cyanobacterium
CCGGTGAGAGTGCTCCCCCTGCGTAGCCTTGCACAGGCTGCCCAGGGTATTTTACAAGAGGCTAACTTATCGGATGAAAAGCAGTGGGGGCAACTGATTGACATCTATCGCGGTAACCCCTTAGTGCTGAAGATCGTCGCTTCTACCATCAGTGAGTTGTTTGGCGGCAGCGTCAGCGACTTCTTAAAGCAGTGCATTACCCTGGTCACCAGCGATGTCAGTTTTCTAATTGAGCAACAGTTCCAGCGACTTTCGACAGCGGAACAAGAACTACTCTATGCCCTGGCTAAACTTAGAGAACCGGCTGATGTCGATCGGTTACAGGATCTAGCTCGGGCCCAAAAGGAGCTGACCCCTAACATCTTGCAGCCCTTGGATTCTCTGGTGCGGCGATCCCTGGTCGAAAAAAGTGCGGCGGGCTTCACCTTACCCCCAATGGTAATGGAGTACGTATGTGATCGCCTATCCCGGGAGCCGCCCTCGTGAGCTACTGCATCAACCCCAAGTGCCTTCAGCGACGTCAGTCTAACGAGCTGACCCATTGTGCCGCCTGTGGAACGGCGTTGGTGGTGGGTGGTCGCTATCGGCTGCTCCGTCCATTACGAGAGTTGGATGACTGGAGCCCTGCCGATATTTTTGAGGTGGCAGAGCATGACACGCGTAAAGTCATGAAGGTGCTGAAACAATCTAAGCTACAGCCACTGTTTGAGCGCGAAGCCCAGACCCTGCAGCGGCTTGACCATCCTGGCATTCCCCAGGTTGAACCAGATGGCTATTTTACGGTTACCACCGCAGCCGAGCAAACTCTGGCCTGTCTAGTAATGGAAAAGATTGACGGCTTGACCCTGGAGCAGTGGTTGGTAGAGTATGGGCCGATTAATCCCTCTCTGGCTCAGGAGTGGCTCCGCCAGGCCTGTGAAATCTTGGTCTTGTTACACAAAACCGAACTTTTTCACCGCGATATCAAACTCCCTAACTTAATGCAGCGTCCAGGGGGGCAACTGGTTTTGATTGACTTTGGTACCGTGCGGCAGATGTCGAATACCTATCTAGCTAAAATTGGGGGACAGCGCGAAATCACCAGCGTCGTCTCCCCTGGCTATACCCCGTTAGAGCAAATCAACGGTAAAGCCGTGCCTCAGTCAGATTTTTATGCCCTGGGGCGATCTCTGGTACATTTACTGACTGGGCAACATCCGGTCGATCTGGACACGGATGACAAGACGGGTGCCCTGATCTGGCGCCAGGCAGCCCCCTACACCGCTCGCTGGTTTGCCGAACTGATCGACGACCTCATGGCTCCCTTTCCGGCCCAGCGTCCCCTCAATGCTGAGGAAATTTTGCGGCGCCTAGAACGTCAACCGGTAAAACCGCGCCAGAATGCAGATCAGTTTTGGGTACAGTTGTTGATCGCGCTCAATATTGCGCTGCTCATGCTCCATGGCACCCTGGGCTGGCTTTGGACGCAGCAGCGAGAGGTGCGATCCCACTTGAAGAGCGACCCCGAGCATGGGGAGGTGCAATCTTCTGTGAATTGGCCGTGACCTTAGAGCCAAGGCCTCAGGGCGCCACCGGGTTGCGTTGGCTACCACGGAGGTTCTGCAATGGCTTCTCCCTGCTGCAGCAAGTCCCGTGTTTCTGCCGCTGCTGCCTGCATCGCGTCGGCTGCGGTGGCATTCTCGTTGAGCACCTGCCAGAGGTGTGCCTGCAAGATGCGAGAGGCCTGATCATATTGAGGAATTTGGGGCCGAAAGACGGAATGGTTTTCCAGGGTCTCCAATACTTCGGGCAAAAAGGGGTATTCAGCCCTGAGCTCTGGATCGGCGTACAGGGCAGTACGGCTGGGTAAATAGCCCGCATTGATAGCAAACTGGCGCTGGACTGAAGCGCTGGTGAAAAAGCTGACCGCTGCTCTAGCCGCCTCCGGGTGAGACGCATTCTGAGCAATGCCGAAGCCCCAACCCCCACGGCAGGCCCGAGGCAAACGATCGGCAGCGGTGACTACAGACGTTAATCCCACCTGTCCTTGCAGGGGTGAATCACTCTGATTAGCGATTTTCCAGAAGTAGGGCCAGTTGCGCATAAATAGGCCTTCCCCCTTCAAAAACTGGTCTAACGACTCTGTTTCGCTATAGCTGACCACCACTTGGGGAGAGACGTTCTGGCGAAGGGTATTGGCTAAAAAGGTGGCGGCGGCGATCGCCTTAGCCTGATCTAACCCCACTTCTCTGGTGTCTGGGTTGATCCAAAAGCCGCCGTA
>JAYKJC010000861.1:0-1063 GCA_035285885.1 Leptolyngbyaceae cyanobacterium
GCCCGCATCGCCATTGCCGGCGCCGGCCTGTGGTGGGCCGGTTTCGCCTGGTTCGCCCTCGAACGTCTCAGAGAGACCGGGACCGCACTTCCGTTGCCACCGCGACTGGCGCACCTGCCCCGCTGGCGGGCGATCCCCCGGGTCGGTTTCGCCCGCACCGTGGCGACCACCCGCAAGCTCCGCCAGTTCCCGCAACTGCTGCTGTTCGTGGTGGCGTTCATGCTCTTCAACGACGGCGTGCAGACCACCATCAACGTCTCCGCCGTCTACGCCAGCGGAACCCTCGAGCTGAGCGCCACCGTCATCGCCGCCACCTTCCTCGTGGTCCAGTTCGTCGCCTTCGGCGGAGCGCTGCTGTTCGGCCGCCTCGCCGACCGGATGGGCACCAAACCGGCCATCCAGCTGAGCCTGATCATCTGGATCGGCATCGCCATCGCCGCCTACTTCCTGCCCACCGGCGGGGTGGCGCCGTTCATGGCCACCGGTGTCGTCATCGGCATCGTTCTCGGCGGAACCCAGGCCCTGAGCCGCAGCCTCTACGGCTCCATGATCCCCGAAGCCGCCTCCGCCGAGTTCTACGGCTTCTACTCGGTCTTCGCCAAGTTCTCCGCCATCTGGGGCCCCCTCATCTTCGGCGTCGTCCGCCAGGTCACCGACTCCGGCCGCACCGCCATCCTCAGCGTGATCGTCTTCTTCGTGCTCGGATCGATCCTCCTCGCCAAGGTCGACGTCGATGAAGCGCGGGCATCGAAAGACCACTGGGACTTCGAAGCTGTGACATAGGGGGACGGCCCTGTGACATGGGAGGGGGCGCGACCCCCCGCCGGTACTGACGAGACCAAGGTCGGGTCGAGCCGAGCAGCGTTCACCCGTCCCGTCGCCAATCTCCACGTTTCTGGGCCTTCTGCGTTCTGCATTCTGCGTTCTGCGTTCGGTCGCACGGCATTGCAGCATTCCTCTACCCTCACCCCCATGAGCGATCATGACGACGGGATCCCGGCCGCCGACGAGACCTTCGAGGAGCCGGTTCACGACGAATTTGCCCCGAGCCGCAAGGACGAAA
>JAYKJC010000862.1:0-2344 GCA_035285885.1 Leptolyngbyaceae cyanobacterium
CCAGGCGCGGAGGCAACGTCAGGCTTGAGTCCCTACATCAAGTTCGGCGCGATCTCTGTGCGGGAGTGCTATCAGACCGCTAAGCAGTGGGAAACACCGGACATCAAGACCCGACGGAGCCAAACTCAGTTCATTGCTCGACTGCGATGGGGAAGTGGCTTTGCCCAACGGTTTCGGTATCTGCCTCAGTTGGAAGTGCGATCGCTCTATTCTGTCTTTGACGAAGATGGCTGGGAGTTTGACGAAGGACTCTATGAAGCGTGGCAGCAGGGGCAGACAGGCTTTCCCATCATCGATGCCGCCGCTCGCTGTTTGATGGAGACGGGCGGCTGGAAGCAGCTCAACTTCCGAACGCGGGCGATTTACTCCAGCTTCTTGAGTAATTTGCTGGGCATGGACTGGCGATTTGGGGCGCTTCACTTCATGCGGCACCTGATTGATGGCGATTGTCCGATCGACCACTATCAGTGGGCGATGCAGTCTGGCGTGACCCACTGCGTCGATAAAACCTGGACGCGCATCTACAATCCCGAACAAGTGGCCGTGGATCGGTGTGATCCTGACGGACGATTCATCAAACAGTGGGTGCCTGAACTGGCGCATCTTCCGCCGGAAGCCCTCGGTGCGCCTCCTCGGCTGAGAGATTATCCGCCCCCGATTATTGACTATCGCGCAGCACGTCACCGACGGGTGACGCAGTTGGAAGACCAGCGGGGACGATTCCTCAACGCCTCTAACATCGTGCCCTACGTGGCTCGACTGCCTGACGATCTGACGCCGTTTGGGAGCGATCGCCATCCCAGTGAGGTGAGTTGGGCCGCGCCGGAAAACTTAGACTTGTTTCCACCCCCGTTAGATCTCGACGCCCTAGATGAAACTCAGTCTCAGGCGCTGCGAACCTGGTTTGTCGCCCATGTCGATATTAAGCCTCGCAAAATTCAATCACGCAAATCATCCGCACGAAAACCTAAGACGGATAATGGAATTGTTCAACTTTCTCTGCTGTCGCCGTAGCGATCGCCCTTGCCCTGAATTTAGTTTGGGTGAACCTGGAGGGCGATCGCCAAGGGATTCTTCTGGCTAAAAACTTCTGGCTAAAAATTAGCGTGTTCAGTGGGTACCCTGAATGCACTCCTATCCTAAACAAACATTACATTCATTCCTAGATTCACCGTTGTTTGCCAGACGAACACCGATACTCAAAACAGAGGGCATGAGTATCCGCATCCTGTCTGGAGCCTACTGAGTTCTGTTGGGATTCTTTGATTTCCCTCACACTGTGCACTATCGAAACCACTATGAGTCTCTGCATCAATCCAAAATGTGCTCAACCTAATCACATCGGAAACGACGCGAGCCGATTTTGCCAAAGCTGCGGGGCCAGTTTGGTGCTGCAAGAGCGCTACCGAGTGATGCGCCTGTTGACGGATAAAAGTGGGTTTGGGATGGTCTACGAAGCCTATGAACGGAATTTGCCCAAACTCCTGAAAGTCCTCAAACCCCGACACAACAGCAATCCTAAAGCGGTGGAATTGTTTGAGCAAGAAGCATTAGTGTTGGGCCGCTTGCACCATCCCGGCATTCCCAAGGTGGAAGATGACGGATGTTTTCAGTTCAAGCCCACTCCTGACAGTGAAATGCTCCACTGCATCATCATGGAGAAAATTGATGGCCCCAACTTGAGTGAATGGATGCGTCAGCAGGGCGGCAACCCCATCAGTGAGAAACAGGCGTTGAACTGGCTGCGGCAGATTGCAGATGTGCTCAACCTGGTGCATCAGGAGAATTTTTTTCACCGAGACATTAAGCCTGAGAATATTATGCTGCGGTCAAACGGGCAACTGGTGCTGGTCGATTTTGGGGCAGCCCGTGAGATGACCTACACCTACTTTGAGCAGTTGGGAGCAACGGGAGGCATCACCAAGGTGAGTTCGGCGGGCTATACGCCGCCCGAACAGGAGCGAGGTCAGGCCGTTCCCCAGTCAGACTTTTATGCCCTCGGCTGCACCTTTATTTTCTTATTGACTGGACGGCAACCGACCGAACCAGCAATTTACGACTCCCTGGATAATGAATTTCGATGGCGGCAGTTCGCTCCACAAATTTCTCCAGAACTGGCCGACCTGATCGACTGCATGACTTCTGCGCGGGCATCTGCGCGACCTAAATCTACAGAAGATCTGCTGGATCGCATTGTGGCGATCGCCCAAGCCGCCTACACCCGCTCCATCACCACACCTCCCCATCACGGCTATCAACAGCCCTGGTCTGCGCAGTCGGGACAGTCCCATTCTCCCGGTGCTCACGCATATCCGGTGAAAAGCGAGCTTCAGTCACCCCCCTT
>JAYKJC010000863.1:0-2346 GCA_035285885.1 Leptolyngbyaceae cyanobacterium
ACGTCAAAGACCGGCGGTTGCTACCCCCACCAAAAGAACCTACCCCACCCCCGCCCTGCCGTTGTCGGCCCAAAAGAGGGGCCGGGGAACCGCGACTACATAGGCAGCCGGTCGTCGTACGTGCCGCCCGCGCCGCCAGTGTCATCGTGCCGATCTGCGAGCTCTATGCTCGTGGCGTCTGGCGTCAGTGCGAGACCGCTCCATCCAGTCTGCGGCCACGCGCGCGACCCTACCGACCGCTTGACCGCGTCGTAGCGAGTCCACCCTCGCGTCTGGAGCACCACCCTGAGCTGCTCGATCACGCGCTCACGCCTGGCCGCGTCACCGGTCCGCGCGAGCTCGACCCGCCGGTAGGCGCCGAACACCTCGTAGAGGCGGGACCACGAGACCCAGTCCTCCTCGCGATTGCTGACGCGCACACACAGCTCGGCATAACCACGCACCTCACCGGTGAGCGCCGCGAAGGCCTCCGCAGCATCCCGACCCTGCGCCGGCTGAGCAAATCCGCCATCGGTCCCGAGGTCGTACAGACCGCACAAAGCCAGCAGCAGGACACCTGAGAGCTCATCGGGCTGGAGCAACCTTTTGCGCCCCTCGACGAGGTCCGGATCGGGCCGCTGGATCACGCGCCGAAGGTCGAAAAACAGAGACCGACGCGAGAACGCACCCGTCGCATCGGCCAGCTGCGGCGCCTCGTTGCACGCGATCATAACCCGCGCGTGCAACCGGAACCACATCTCGTCCTGGTACAGACGCCGAGCCGAGATCGGATCGCCGCCCGTAGCCATCTTGAGGATCTCCGTGATCAGCCTCGCATCCGCTCGACCCGAGAGATCGGCATCCGGGCACTGAGCGACCAGCTTGCCCACCCACTCCACTATGTGAGCTCCGTCGGTCAGCTTATCCAGCCGGCTTGGGACCACGTTGCTCTCCCCGACCAGCGCACGCGCCACGGCCATCAGCGTCGACTTACCCGAGCCGGGAGGGCCGATGAAAAATGCGATGTTGCCGCGATGAATAGCGATGTCCGGCGTCAGGTAGTAGCCCCACAGCTTGTGCAGCTCGCGCGAGACCTCGCCGAAGGCCACGTCGTCCAAGTCGCCGAAGATATCGCGGAGGACCTGCCGGTAGAGCGGGCATCGGCTCCACGCGTACTCGCGGAGCCGCTCAATGCGGTGCTCGTCGCCGTGCAGCTCGTCCCACAGCTCCGCGGCCCCCTCGGGCAACGCGAGATCGCTGGCAACGGTGTTGTACAACAGCTCGGTGTGCGGGTATGTCCTCCACTCGCCCGTCGCACGCCATTGCGCCGCGTCAAACATCCCGTCGCGCAGCGCGACGAGCTGCGCCGGGTCCGGCACACCCTCCCCATACTCGTGAGGGCGCACGATCCGCTCCCACGGCCGCCGGCCCCAATCGGGCTCGCCGCGGGCGTCAAAGAGAGGCCGCAGCCAAAACCGCCCGACCATGTCGTCCCCGCGGTTGACGCACACCTCCTCACGCACCGCCTCGACGATCGACTTGAGCTCGCTCAGGCTGGGGTTGTACCTGTAATATTTCGGTGCCTTGTCCTCGCCGCGACCGAAGCGCACGCGGTCGAACGGCGACGACCATCGCCGCACCTCAGCCCGCACCTCGGTGTCCTCGTCCATGCGCACGTGCCGGCGGCCGTCCCAGCGGTACCAGGCAGAGTCGACGTAGAGCACCCGCGCGCCACGGTTCCTGCGCTCCCACGGCTCTCCGGAGTACGTGTCGACAATGTGCCGCCGCGCACGATCAGCGTCGCGCGCGGGCATCAGCGGGCCCTGCGGGGCATCGGTGGCCTCGTCGATCAGGTCGACCGTCGGCCGCGCGCTGATCTCGGCCTGGGCGAGCGCGCGTCGGCACGCCGCGGCGTCGGCGACGTAGCAATCGAGCCAGTCGACGGACTTGCCGCACGGGCGGCCCGCAGGATCGATCAGGGACGGCGCGACGTCGCTCGTCGGCACCGCTACGCCGACAGGCAGACCTGGACAGATCGTCGCCACCCGCCGCGCCGCGTCCTTCGCCGCCGTCTGCCCGGTCCCGGACGCGTCCAGGTCCGCGCACACGACCACGCCGGCACACCGCGTGTGCAGATCATCGGGCAGATCGACCCCGCGGAGCCCGCCGGCGGAGATGCACGCCCACACGCCCCACATTGGCCGCGCGGCCAGGATGGCCAGGCCCGTCTCGACGCCCTCGCACAGCGCGAGGATCTGTCCCGCAGACCCGGGCGCGAGCTCGCACGCCCCGCCCATGATCTGGCCGATCGCGGCCTTGCGGACGGTGTCTCCGTCCGCGCGAGCCACCTCAGCCGGCGATCCGTCC
>JAYKJC010000864.1:0-1376 GCA_035285885.1 Leptolyngbyaceae cyanobacterium
AGGTCACGCTTGTTGTTATCGGTGATTGTAGAGAACGCGCCTCTAATTTCGTCCGGTAGTCGCTGATTCTTTTTGATGTACTTAGTCATTATCGTCTTTCTCTCCTAAACTTTTTTGTTGGTGATTCTGATTCGGTAATTACCACTTGATACTGGTCTACCGAAAAGTCTTCAATTCTTGATCCAATCTTTACGTCTGTAACGTGAACCATGGACTCAAGTAAGTTGACCATTCTTTCAACTTCGTTGGCCTCAGAGTTTATTGGACACCAAAACTCAACTCTGCAGTCCAACATCTCAAACAATCCCGTAGTAGGCAGCTTGTCTCTGAAGTCGTCATAGTCCTTAACGGTCAGTGTTTTCTGCTGGGCTTCCAATCTTCTTGCTTTCCTTCCTAGGGGTTCCAACTATGTCAACATCATGGGCGTCTGGTGGTCCCATGAAAATTGTCAGTGCAGCTAATGCTGTAACTATAAACGATAGGGCCGCTAAAATGCAAATCCCGATAAACATCCAAAATAGGACATCCATTAGTACTCACTCCTACGTGGGGATAGTACGGCGAAACTAACAGACGCCAATCCTAGAGCAAGCGTGAGATAGGGAGCAACAAAAGCGGAAATAACAGACGCTATTGCAAATAGAACCGATAGAACCGAAGTCCAAACGATGGAACGAAGGAAAAGATATAGCTTCATTTTTTGTCCTTTGTCTTTTTGATTTCTGGATATACAACTCCGAGAAGTGGGCCTGGGGTGGCCTTTCTCCTACGAATGGCTGAGATGTTTCTAATGATGCGATACAGCACTGGGCCGCCTATTGCCGAAATTATCAGCAGATAAGCGACCCAGGGCAGAATGTTTTCTATAGTCATAGCTACAGCATAACACTAGTAGCGGATATATGCAACCCTAATATTTTTAGTGGCAAAATCTTCTACCCGCTCGAGCACGGTGTCGGCGTTGTAGTTCTTTGCATGGATAAACATACCAGCACCCATGTAGATTCCAACATGGAATGCAGACTTGCTTCTAGCGTATCGGAAGACAACTAAGTCTCCGGGAATAGGGGCGTCTACTACTTCACCATTTAGCATCTGGGCAGTAGCCGAGTGCTCTAGCTCAATGCCTCGGTAAGTTTTGTAGAACCACAACGTCAAGCCAGAGCAATCCCAACGCTCTGGCGAATCGCCGAATCCGTATGGGGACTTCCCAACATACTCGGTGAGTTCGATGAGTGCCTGGTCTATCGAAACATAAGTATTTCTAAGATCATTAAGTTCAGTGTCTTTTTGAACCTTGATCGCAGTGATTCTCATGTCTTTAGATTCGATAGTTGACTCAAGCTCGTCGATTTTGTCTGTAAGCTTGGCGATGT
>JAYKJC010000865.1:0-2021 GCA_035285885.1 Leptolyngbyaceae cyanobacterium
AAGATGGTGGATGTAACAATTAAGCATACACGAAACTCGGTTGGCGCTGCATTAAATGAATGGTACGCCGTAAAAAAGCATCAATGGACAAAAGAGTATATGGCAAAGACGATGCGCCGTATGGCAAGGCACGTTATTCCCGTTATTGGCAACACGCCGCTAGTTGATGTGACTCGCGCTGATATATTGTCGGTGATACGCAAAATTGAATCAAGTGGCAGTTTGGCAGAGTCAAAAGCGGTGTACCAATTACTAAAGCAGTTTTTCGAGTATGCCATTGCCACAAATGCTGCATATAATGACCCAACCTATGCAATGAAGCCAGCACTGGCGACTCGGCGTAAAAAGCATCACAAGTCGCTGCCGTTTGATGAAGTGCCAAATTTCATCTCCGGTGTTCGGGCTGCTGCCAACTTTGACCTTACTATACGATATGCCGCTGAGTTAATGCTGCATACGTTTGTGCGAGTGTCCGAACTTACTGGCGCACGCTGGGATGAGGTTGATTTCAAAAACCGCGTCTGGGTTATTCCAGCGGAACGCATGAAAATGGGACGCGCTCATGTTGTGCCGCTATCTCGTGAGGCGATGCGGATACTCAAGAACCTTCACCGGCGTAACGGTAATCGAGAATATGTATTTGCCACACCAAAGGGCAGCGCAACGAAACACATCTCAGATTTCAGCATTCGCCGCCTAATGTACCAAGTGGGCTATAAGGGCGAGGCGACGGTACATGGCTTTCGCTCGCTGGCTATGACGGTGCTACAGGAAAAATTAGGCTATCCGTTTGAAGTTGTAGATGCACAATTGGCACACGCCAAACGTCACAGCCTGGGCGAGGCATACGACAGGGCTTTGTTTCTTGACCGCCGCAAGCTGATGATGGAGGATTGGTCAAGGCTGATAGAGCGAAAATGTAACGAACAACATAGGGAGGCGGTATGAACACAATAAGAAACCTAACCTATTCAACGGCCAAGTCGTATCTTGGTAGCGAAATCATGTACCATCCTGTTTACTGTGGGAAAATGGTTGCCAAGCCGTTTGTGTCACAGCAAAAAGCCTTACAGCACGCCAGAAGTATAGTTGAGTCAATACGTCAAGACTATATTGAGCGAGGAATCAGGGCGAGAACTATTTACATTGACCCTGTAAATTACGATTTAGAGCGCATAGATGTCTCGGCCTGATTGGGATTGTTTTTTTCTTGAGCTTGCAGAATTTGTAGCCACAAAACGCAGCAAAGACCCCTCGACAAAGGTCGGTGCGGTGATTGCAGACGCTAATCACCGCATAGTGAGCATGGGATATAATGGATTTCCTCGCGGCGTTCGTGATGACGCCTGCCTTTATGCTGACCGTGAGAAGAAGTATCAGCGCGTCGTTCACGCTGAATTGAATGCAATCCTCAATGCGGGGCGATCAGTTGATGGCTGTACGCTTTATGTTTGGCCGCTTTTTACTTGCAACGACTGTGCAAAGATAGTAATCCAAGCTGGAATTAAGCGCGTAGTTTATCCACGGGGCGGTTTTCGTGATGACTACGCAACAGCAATGAGGATGTATGCAGAAGTTGGAATCAGAGTTGACGCACTACAAGACGACACCGCTTAATCATATTGGTTGGCCGAATCGCATGGTGATTAAAAAATGTGAGGCTGATGAAAGACACCGTTTTCTTTTGCAATTCTTTTTAAACACGCCAGATCACGACCTAATGCACCATGATGACGGGCTATTTATACATTTATGGTTGATACCGAAGCAAAATTGTGCTTTAATCGCCGCATAGATAGGAGTTAATAATTATGCCAGACAAAACCGAAAACGAACTGGATTTCACTTTTAGCCCAATTATAAAGTTTTTTTCATTTGAACATTTACCAGAAGGGTTGCAGGCTGTTAGTCGCGTTTTTCATGCTTCTGCTGTTTGGGTAGATCAAAACCTACCAAATGGGGCAGAGAAGTCTGTTGCCTTGCGCAAACTTCTTGAAGCTAAAGACGCCGCAGTTCGCGCT
>JAYKJC010000866.1:0-1358 GCA_035285885.1 Leptolyngbyaceae cyanobacterium
CAAGCCCGATTCGGCGAAAAACTCGCTTGCTGGCCGCATCAACCAGCTGTAGGGCTTCATGTTTTTTGCCAGCGGAACCGTCTTTGTCGCCGCATTCTGCGCGCCCAGCGCGCCGCTAAGGCCCAGGATGAGGGCTAGGAGGGGAAGATTGTTCATTATCAAGATGATAGCATTTTTTATTCATTATGTACCCACTTTGTACCTCAAGTTGTAAAGGGCTTCGACTAAGTTCGAAAAAATTAAATTAAAATGTACAAAAATCACCAGTTGTTAGTATTGGGAGTTCTTTTTCTAGCCAGTTGTTCGAGAAGTGGCGAAGTGGATCAATCGGAGCAAACGGATAAAACGGAGCAAACTGAAAAGGAACAAATAACCCAATTGCTAGAGGCGCTGACGAAATCAGATTCCGAATTGTCGTATGAGGAGCGACTTTCAATCATCAAAGATTCAAAGACTTTGATAGAGCAACTACCACAGACTGAAAGTGTAGAAAAGTCCAAGTACAAGGCAAAAATAATGACCATTGAAAAAGACATCAATTCCCTTAGTTGGATTGAAGTTTATTCAGTTTCGGGTGCATTTTTAAAGGATAAGCCACTTAATGTTCCTTTTTGGGGCATGCAGGGCGACAGTCTCAAGGTGGTGTTTAAATCAGATCAGACAATTCCGGCAGGAAGAATTTATGAGACAAAGTCAGGTCGTGATGTAAAGAAATTCAGCAACTTCAAACAAATCGAGTATGCCTTTGATGTTTATTTCAATTCAGTGTTCAATCTGAATTTCACACCATCCAAGGGGATTTATTATGATGTAGTTGTGTATCGAAAGCCTAAAAGTGTAGATTCAAAGTTTGCACGCCATAGTATCAAGAAAGATTCGATAGTCCACGAAAAGCGGGTGGAAAATTCAGTCTTAGCGTATGAGTTAATATCAGAATCAGTATACTATGAGCCTCAAAAGTATACGATGAAAAATAGCTTCTGGTCAGGTAAAACTCCAATCTATGCCGCCATAGAAGTGCCCAAAGAAACCAAGTACTTTGTGTACACTATGGTCGTTACGGGTGAAGATAACGAACGTTACAATCCAAAAGGAAACAAGCTACTCAAGGAAGTACAGACAAAGACATCAAAATATCGCGTTTTGGGTATACCGGTCTTTTCTTCGGAGTCTTCTTCTGAAAGTTTGATTCGAGATCTCATAAATACATTGAGTACACCTTCAAGGGTAGAGGGTCAATCTCTTGATTTGTATTTTGTTGAGAGTCAGGGAGAGGTAAAAAAGTTTTTAAACGGACAATCGTTTAAATACGACATTGATAATAGTGTTTTGGGTACCCAGTCCCGTAAGGGGATTGT
>JAYKJC010000867.1:0-1263 GCA_035285885.1 Leptolyngbyaceae cyanobacterium
TCATCGAGCGTCGCATCGTCGGCCGACTTGCCGGTGTGCTTCCGCACGTGCTTGTCCAGCCACAGACCCAGCTCCTTCCGCAGCAAAGGCTCGGGGAGGCGCTCGAACGCTTGGTCGATCTGCTGGAATGCCTCCTGTTCGCTCAGCTTGGGCGCACCACCGTGTTTCCACTGCAGCACAGCGCCGACGAGAATGCGCCAGTCGCGGTTCCGCTTCGCGATGTACTTCATCACGCCGAGGAGCTCGTCTCTGGTCGCGCTGCCGACCGGCTTTCCGAGTTGTTCGCGGACCGTGCCCTCGTGGTGATGCGCCATCCGGTCCCGGAGGATCTTCTCCGGCACCCGAGCGAACATGTCGTCGATCTCCTTGAACACGTCCTGTTCGGAAACGAGGTGCGTCGGCCCATGGGCCCACCGCATGATGGCCTCGCCCGTCATGCGCGTCGTGTGCTGCGTGTCCTCGTCCCCGTGCTCGAGCGCCCGCACGACAGCGGACAGCCGCTTCATGGCGGCGTCGGCCTTGGGGTCCGGGTTGTGGTCGGGGTGGACGAGCCGCGCGAGCCGCCGCTTCCAGCGCTTGCGCAGGTCGCCGTCTTCCCGCATGGCCGCCGCGTCCCCTCCGAGCTTCTGCACGAGCCCGTCGATGTCCTTCGGGTCGTGCTCCGTCAGCGCCTTGAGCGCGGTGTCGGCCGACACGCGGCGGTAGGTCCCCTCACCAGCGGCCCCGCTCGTACCACCCCCCGCAGGCGCCCGCGGCGGCGCAGACGCAGGCTTGGGAGGCTCCTCGGTTCCCCGCACGTGGACGGGGAGGTGCCGCTCGGCGCGCGCTGGAGAGGCGTCCGGCTGGTACTTCCACCCCGTCTTGCCCTTCTTCGAGGTGTAGGGCTTCCACCCCTCACCGGGGGGCCGCTTCTTCTGGTAGCGGATCTCCCCTTGCCGCGCCTTCCACAGGTCGAGCAGGCGGTGCAAGCGCTCCATCGCTGGGTTCATCACGACCTCGGGAACATGCGGCGGATCTCCGCGGCGACGACGGGGATCTGGTCGTGGATGACCGGATCGAACCACCGCAGCGGCCCACACCGACAGTTGGGGTGGATGGGCCCAATGGTGGGCCCCCAGTCGGCCTTCGACTTGCCCACGTTGCCCCCCGCCTTCTCCCACCGCTCGATGGCGCGCAGCGGGTACAGACTCGGAGCGTCCATCGGACCCCAGATCCGCTGGCACTCCTCGCACGCGTCGGGGCTCACCTGCTTGTAGACCAGCC
>JAYKJC010000868.1:0-1193 GCA_035285885.1 Leptolyngbyaceae cyanobacterium
CGGGTTCTCCGAATTGCATCCGCCCTTGGCGTAACCCATCACCACGCTATCGGGCTTGTCTACGCGCTGTACTCGATCGCCCAGACCTCGGGGCCGACTGTCGGCACACCGCAAGAGTTGGACCAGCTTATGGGCCAGCCAGGGTTCGCCGCCGCACTTCCGGAAGACTGGTACGCGATCGAGGACGGGCAGATTGTTCTGCAGTCTTCCCGCAAGCCCGTGGCAGCAGCAGCGAAGCGCGACGCTGGCTGGTGGAAGGATTACCGCGCCAAAAAGCGTGGATCGACCGTGCAACAGAGTGCAACAGTTGCAACCAGTTGCAGCACTGTTGCAACCGAGTTGCAGAGCTGTTGCAGCAGTGTTGCACAACCTGTTGCACCGGCTGTTGCAGTCGAGTTGCAACCGAGTTGCACGCCTGTTGCAAACGCCTCGGCTTCTCGCGAAGCCCCAGAAAATACAGGCGAAACGCATGAACTGGGCTTGTTGCAGGATGTTGCAAATGCAACCGGTTGCAACGTGTTGCAGGCCAGTTGCACCGATGTTGCAACTGTTGCACACCCCGTATCTTATTCTTCTTCTCTTATTAAGGATAATATAGTTAAACCTAATACAGAAGAGAATACAGGGGGAGAAGAGGGGAGTGGGGAGAAGAGGGGGATAGCGGCCAAAGACCCAGAGCTGTTCGAGCAGTACGTGGCAATGTGGAAGAGGCTGCACAAGTCGGGGTTCGTTGCGACATCGCTCGCCGATCCGCCCGGCAGGTACGTCGTCGAAGCGTGGAATCGGGCCCAGAAGGACGCGGACAGGCGGCCGCTGCTGCAGGATATCGACGCGATCGAGAAGGCGGCGAGGGGCGCGTATTTCGCACACGGGCAGGGTTGGTTTTCCCCGGATTGGCTGCTGGGGAAGAAGGCGGGGCAGATCCCCAACGTAGCGAAGTTGCTGCGGGGGGACTTGGAGGGCAGGCATGCAAACGGAAAGATGTCAGACGCCGAGTTGCGTCGCCAACGAGGCCACGACCTCAGTACGGTCACGTGGTGATGTCGAGTGGGAGTCGCTGTGCCGCCAGCTCGGCGAGCGGTACGCAGCCTGTCGGCTGAACAACTACGAGCAGACCACCGACGCACAACGGGCCGTCGTCGATCAGCTCCGGGAGTACGCGGGATCGATCCGCGAACGGGTCGCAGCGGGCG
>JAYKJC010000869.1:0-1467 GCA_035285885.1 Leptolyngbyaceae cyanobacterium
CGGCGTCGGCTGCTCGTTCAAGGCCGAGCTGCGCGGCGACGAGCTCGTGCGGATGGTCCCGTACAAGAACGGCGGGGCGAACGCGGGGCACTCGTGCGTGAAGGGCCGCTTCGCGTTCGGCTACGCCACGCACCCGGACCGCGTGCTCGCGCCGATGGTGCGGGACTCGATCGCCGACGAGTGGCGGACGGTGTCCTGGGAGGAGGCGATCGCCTTCACCGCGCGGCGGCTCCGCGAGATCCAGGCCGAGCACGGGCCGGGGTCGATCGGCGCGATCACCTCGTCGCGCTGCACCAACGAAGAGGTGTACGTGGTGCAGAAGATGGTGCGCGCCGCGTTCGGCAACAACAACGTCGACACGTGCGCGCGCGTGTGCCACTCGCCCACGGGCTACGGCCTGAAGCAGACGTTCGGCACCTCGGCGGGCACCCAGGACTTCCGCTCGGTCGAGGACGCCGACGTGATCATGGTGATCGGCGCCAACCCCACCGACGGCCATCCCGTGTTCGCGGCCCGGATGAAGCGGCGTCTGCGCGCCGGGGCGAAGCTGATCGTCGCCGACCCGCGCCGCATCGACCTGGTGCGCTCACCCCACATCGAGGCCGAGCACCACCTCCAGCTCACGCCCGGCACGAACGTGGCGCTGATCAACGCCATGTCGCACGTGATCGTCACCGAGGGCCTCGTGGCCACCGACTACGTGGCCGAGCGGTGCGAGGGGTTCGACGAGTGGGCGGCGTTCATCGCCGGTGACGAGCACTCGCCCGAGGCGGTGGAGGAGATCACGGGCGTGCCGGCCGCCGACGTGCGCGCCGCGGCCCGTCTCTACGCCACGGGTGGCAACGCTGCGATCTACTACGGGCTGGGCGTCACCGAGCACAGCCAGGGCTCCACGATGGTGATGGCGATGGCCAACCTGGCGATGGCCACCGGCAACGTGGGCCGGCGCGGCGTGGGGGTGAACCCGCTGCGCGGCCAGAACAACGTGCAGGGGTCGTGCGACATGGGTTCGTTCCCGCACGAGCTGCCGGGCTACCGCCACGTGAGCGACGAGTCGGTGCGCGACGTGTACTCGCAGCTGTGGGGCGTGCCGATCCTGCCCGAGCCGGGTCTGCGCATCCCCAACATGTTCGACGCCGCGCTCGACGGCACGTTCCGGGCGATCTACATCCAGGGTGAGGACGTCGCCCAGTCCGATCCGAACACCCAGCACGTGCACGCCGCGCTGGCGGCGATGGACCTCGTGGTCGTGCAGGACCTGTTCCTGAACGAGACGGCGAAGTTCGCCCACGTGTTCCTGCCCGGCACCTCGTTCCTGGAGAAGGACGGCACCTTCACGAACGCCGAGCGGCGGATCAACCGGGTGCGGCCGGTGTCGCCGCCGCGCACCGGCAAGCACGAGTGGGAGGTGGTGTGCGAGGTCGCCCAGGCGATGGGCTACCCGATGCACTACGACCACCCGCGCCA
>JAYKJC010000870.1:0-1496 GCA_035285885.1 Leptolyngbyaceae cyanobacterium
GCAACGGAAAAACTACTAGAGTCGTTTCGCGTAGGTCAACGCAAAGTTCGCGATTCGCATTCGACTTCTGAAGCGAGCCTCAATCAAGGAAATGGCATGGGAGGCATGGGGATGGGAATGGGAGGCATGATGTAAGGAGGGACGTGGCTAGGCAGTCCGACCAGGAGGCCCGGATTGGTTTCCGTTCGGTTCGATTGTTCGATCGCGTCCTTCAATGCCCCCTTCTTCAGTGCCTTAACGGAACGGCATTCCGGTGTATTTGAGTATCCACATCGTGCGCCCGTTCGAATTCGATCAAGAATCGCCGGAGTACAGCAGCAAGCTGGAGCGGATCACGGAAATCATGGCAGAGTTAATCGCTGATACGACTCGCAAGATCGTGCTATTCAGCGAATGGTGTCGATTGCTGGATTGCATCGAATCGCGATTGGACGACATTGGAAGCGAAATCGTGTAAATGGATGGGACAGAAGAACCCAGTTCATATCTACAAGCTTCTGACGACCAACGCCGCCTAGCCAACGCTTGAGGAAGGTCTACTGACAACGCTGGCATCAAAACAAGATTTGGCAGATGCTTCCATCAACTTTGATAGCGATATTGAGGAAGTGGCGATGCAGAGCGGTATGGAAGATTTAAAGCGAAGATTAGAGAACATTCTACCACGCAAGCTGGCTGCTCCGGTCGACGAAAGCCCGCGGTCCCGCGTGGAAGCTGAGGCAAAACGGTCGGCTGGTGAAAAACGTCGCGAGCAAATTGCCCAGGCGAGCGGACAACTGCTGTCTGCCGCACTGTCGCTCGCAGGCGGGTTGATTGGCAATCCGAGCGTCGAGCCCGCCAAGGAGAAAGTCGACGCATTGGCCACCAGGCTTGGTGAAGCAATCGAACGCGACGAACAGGGGCGCCCCCAACTTAAAATCACACTTGCCAGTGAGGACGCGCTGCGCGATCTAGCAACGACGCTGGCACGGTTGCTTGGCTAAGCTCGAATAGAGTTTTGCGTTGGAAACGGCGTGTGGTTCCTGTGCATTTCTCTGTTTCTCTACTAGGAGCCCAGTGTATGACGTCTGGAAGCAAAGGCATCCAGAAGCGGTGAAGGCTTATCGGCAGGAAGAGCGTCGTAACAAATCCGACCGCAAGCACTTGGCCGCAGCCAAGCCTCGACTCCTAGGATCCCAGCTGGCTCTGTTTGAAAAGGGGTCTGACCCTTTGGAGGCAAGTCATTCAGCTTGGTCCTTTCCAAGCTTCATTGCCGCGTAAACATGAATCTCGTGGAGCATACACACAGGGCTTCAGCACCATCGAATCGGCAAGATCGGAAAAATGTCGAAACCAGCACCGATCCAATGACCGCTACTTAGTTTAAAAGTCGCCAAGGCTCGACTTGTTTTCCACTTAAACTCCCAAACGCACTTTATGTGAAACGTCGGAATATGTTTGCCGCTAATGAACTTGACTTCGACATTCGGCTCGCCGCGTGGTGATTTGTTGGCAAA
>JAYKJC010000871.1:0-1826 GCA_035285885.1 Leptolyngbyaceae cyanobacterium
ATAAGGCAGGTTTTGGGAGCACCAACCATAGAATCGACGGCCTGCTTAAACGCCTCAAAATCCATGTCATAGGTTTTTTTGTGGTGCCCACAGAGACGGGTACAATTGGAGCAAGATAGAATACACCTGTTTGTCACCTCCACCTGAACCGTGCTCATATCCAAGATAGCCCTCATGTTAACTCCCTCTTCCTTTTTAATGTTTCTTTCATTGAAATTGACCTCTTTAGCCTTGTTTCTTCTGTAATTGGTTTTCTGTTCTTTTGTGCCAAAGACATTTTCAATCTAAAGTTCTCGTCTTGCCATTTTTCCTTCTTTGTCTCACTTATCTTTCTTTTTGTTTCTTCTGACATCGCCCCCCTATGGTTGGCTGCCCCGTTTTTATTGCCAAGCATCTTCCCACCTCTTTTGTGACCGATACTAATTGCAAGTCTATGCTCTTCAGAAAGCTTTTTCCCTGCCATATGGTGTTGTTTCTCAGAATATCTTTTTTTAAGAGCAACCTTTTGCTTCTCTTTCATTTCGCTGGTTGGTTTCCAGCCTTTTTTCGAGTCACTGATTTTTCTTTTTGTCTCTTCGCTTCTAACGCGGCCTAAGTTTATTTTTCTGTATCGTTCACGGCTTTCTTCTGAAATCTCTGTTCGCTTTGCTCCACCGCTAACAAGATTATACCCGTTTGGAGAAATACAGCCATAAAACCGAATCCAAAAAATCTCTTGCTCATTTAGGTGGTCAAGAGAACTACACCTTTCAATTTCTATAAACTCAAACTTATCCAAACCATATTTTCTAATTGCAGCGCCAATTGCCGTTGATTTGCACTGCTTATGTTGCTGCCTGCGTTTTTTTAGCTCTTGAACCGTTTGCCCAATATAAACCTTGCCATTAACAAGGTTTGTAGCTTTATAAATAATCATAGTAGCCTCCTTAAAGAGACTACACCATACTCTTTATTATACTGTCAACAGTTTATTGGTGACTTCTATCTGCCACGTTTGCATATCAAGCATTGCTCTCATTTTAGTGTCCTCTTCTTTATTGAATTTTCCATTGGGTAAGCATCTTATTAAGGTAAGAGACTTTTTCTTCAATAGGCATGAGATACTGATGAGCAAGCAGGTTTTGCTGAATATGAGGCAGTTTCGCGGAAAGCTCTGGGATAATCGTGTGCTTTAACCCGTAGCGTGCAATATTCCGAGAAACAGTATAGTCGTCAATTAAATGACAGGGGGTAATGCCAAAGTTTGTTTCGTCTACTGTAGGGAAGATATTCTCAATGGCTTCATCAAAAGGAATGTCAAGAGGCATATAGTAGTCTCTACACCAATCAGAAAAGAAAGCAAGCCAGTTACCCTTTCCAATATAGCGCCTGTCACGCTTGAAATACTCGTTGGGTCTAAAGCGGTGTGGCACAAAGTCAGTGCCATTTGAACAAGTCATGTCTTTGTCGAGAACAGTTGTAACATCAAAAAAATCGGGATGAATAAGTGCATCAGCATCCACAAATATATTCCAGTCATTTTTGTGTTCCTTGCTTAATTCGTAAATCTGGAATTTTTCGTAAACAGGAGGAGCATCAGGAAACTTGCGGTCTTCAATAACATAGAAATCAGCACCAATCTTGTCTGCCCATGCTTTCATGTAGGGGAAAGTAATCTCGGTAATCTCTGGGGCGTAGTTGTCAACACACAACGTATAAACAGTCTTTTTTTCCTTCCTCATGTTATCTCCTCTTCAATGAAGTAAGGGGAGGCTAGTTTCCTAACCTCCCCAAGTTTGCATCAAATTAGCAGACTTTACTTAAATAGTAAAGGTGCTATATACCGA
>JAYKJC010000872.1:0-1576 GCA_035285885.1 Leptolyngbyaceae cyanobacterium
AGGGAGCGGCTGTCCCGGCCGGTGATGAAGGTCTGGCCGGTCACGCGGCTTCCCCATTCTCGGCTTCGGCGGCGGCGGCTTCCTCGTTCATTCGCTCGCCCATCTGTTCGAGCCAGACGTAGGAGTGCGAACGCTCATCGAAGTGAAGCCCCAGCTCATCGGCGCGCTTCACCACCATCATGGCCACGTCTCTCCCGGCTTTTTTCGCCCGGCCGAGAACCATGTTGATGTCATCCGGCGATTTCATTTCGGGCAGGTTCGCCTTGAACCATTCCACCTCGCTCTTGCGAGCGACTTGCTCCTCCGACAGGGCGTTGAGCCCCTCCTTGATCCGGGAAATCACCCGGGCAAGCGTGTCGGGATAGTCTCGCGTCCCGGCCATCGGGATCGGCATGAAGTCGATGCCGGCGGGGTCCTTGCCGAAGGACGTTTCCGTCGGCGAGAAGATCAGGTGGCGTTCCTTGTTGACGACGGTAATCCGCGCTATGGCATCGCTGTCCGTCAACACCAGATCCTTTGACCCGCCGCTGATCTTGAGCCGCTCCTTGATGGAGTCGCTGTCGCGTTGCTCGTCCATGTGCGCCACGAGAACGATGTCCTTGCCCATGGCCTTGAGCTTGCGCAGGAACGCCCCAAAGCGGACGCCAAGCTGGCCCCATCCTTGTTGGTTCAGCGCCCCGGCATAGCCCAGGCGGCTGTTGGCTCGCATGATGTCCTGAGACAGGCAGTCGAGCGCCTTCCCTACGGTGTCGATGACGATGGTGTCATACCCGGCAACGTCCTTCGCTTCGATGTCTGCAACGTCGCGCCAGTCCGAGACTTGCACCACGTCGCGGCGATCAACCGCCCGATACGCGCCTTTGTCGAAATCGAGAAGGAGCGGGTTCGATGCCGTGAACGCAAGGCTTGTCTTGCCCAGTCCGGGCTGCGAATAGATCGTCAGGCAGATGGCCTCCACGCGGATCGCCTCAGTAGCCGGCGTGATTTTGATGGGCATCGTGGTATTCCTCCATGGCCGGCCAATTCATCGCCGGGACGCCGCGAATGATCCAAACCAGTTTGCGGCAGGTTCTTGTCAGGATTTCATGCTCGGAATGGCCGGGCGGATAGGCGCGGCGGTCGGCCATGAAACGACGGAAGTTCTCGCGAGTCGTCATGGCTTGCTTGCTCATTTCGCCGGCTCATCCGTTGCGTCGGCTTTCGCGCCCCAGAACATCGCCGCGCGCCTTGATTTGGCGGCCGCCATGGCGCTCAGGGTCCTGTGAAGCCTTTCGGCGGCGGCGTCATCCATCGCAAAAATCAGGCCGAGCGCCTTTTCATCAATGGGGCGCCGATCCGCGCGCATGGGGTCATACATTTTCATTTGGGGCTCCTTCCATCATCATCAGCGCCATTTCAGCGCCGAACAGGATCGCATACCCAATCGCCACCGCTGCGATGGCGGCCAGGATGATTGTCGGCCACCCCATGCGGCCGGTTTCGTCTTCGGACATCCGCTCAAGGACGTAGAGAAAGCGCGGTTCGGGGGAGCCTTCGTCAGTCCAGCGCATCACACGGCCCTGCTTTCGTGGTAATG
>JAYKJC010000873.1:0-1223 GCA_035285885.1 Leptolyngbyaceae cyanobacterium
TCAGAGCTGTCAACGTTAGCCTTAACATATGCTCTGCCATTTGCTGCCAAAGCAACGAACAATCCAGGGGTGTAAGATCGTTCTGTGCAGTTAGCAGGGTAAAACACAATAGAGACAAACTTAGGCAGTTCGTTCTGTTTCATGATTGAATGCGGTGCAGTTGCAGCAGAGAGGGAACATCACAAAAAAGGGTTGTAAAGTGTTCCGCCATTTAGAAAGTGAAGGTGCTTAGCGGCGTCTTCATAAGTCTTAAAAAACTGACAGTACAAAGGCGGCATGCCCATGTCTGCATCGCGCACAACTAGCGCCCATCTGTATTCACTATCTAGCAGCGTGTTTAAGGCTTGTGCTTCGTTTTGGTCAATCGGTTTAATGTAGTACACGGGCAGCAAAGCAACGGGACAGGGGTGGGACAGCCTTCTGCTGGAGGCGCTGCTCACGCACCAGCACGATGTTGGCGGTGATGACGCCAGCAGATGCCAGCAGGACAGCGATCAGGGCTCGCAGACGGGCATGGGCCGTGGCAGCAGGGCAAGAATGTGGAGACGCCTTGCGAGCCACCATGCGGGGAGCATTCACGGCCTCCCCCAGCCCGTTTTGGCCATCTGGTGGAGCTTGTCCACAACAGCGGCGATCCCGTCGTATGGGTTCACCTCCTGAGCAAACAGCTTCATGCAGTCCAGCTTGACGTGATCAAGCGGGCCCATGTCCTCCGGCAGCGGCAGGCCTGTGGTGTTTTCCCAGTCCTCCTCGAGGATCTGTTTCGTGGGATCCAGTGGATCGGGGGCAATCCACTGGTCTTCATCAGGTTCCCACTTGAAATCTTCTCGCCGGAGCTTGGCTACTCTGTCTTGCTCGGCTATGGCGGCTTCGACCTTGGGAAGGTGGTCGTAGTAGGTGGGGTGTTGCTGCAGCTGCAGCAGGTCGTTAGCGGCGCTCATTGGTTTGCAGCGGTGATGAGGGACTGAAAGGTGATGCGGTAGCTGTGCTGCCAGGCTTCAACCAGCTCAGGGTTGATGGGCTGGCCTTCATCGATGGCGTTGTCTGCTGCAGCAGCAGCAACGGCAGCCAGCTCGGAGAGAAGCTCAGTGATGCGGTGGGCAACGGGGGCTTGACGCTCGCTGACGCCAATGACGGGAAAGGGTGCGGTAGTCATTCCTCTGCCTCTGCTCGGTCGGCTTCGGCAAGCAGTTGACTCCGAATGTGCATTCGAGCTTGCGTCT
>JAYKJC010000874.1:0-1255 GCA_035285885.1 Leptolyngbyaceae cyanobacterium
TTTTAGATGTTGTAAAAGATATTATGACAGGTATCACGGATGTTATTAACCGGAATGTTGATAATATACGCAAAGTAGGTATGGCGATAGCAAATGTAATACGCCCGTTATTTCAAGACATCGTAGAAACTTTTAGCCAGATAAACCCTAACATGGTTGCTAATATGATTAGCGACTTTGTAACGACTATAAAGAACGCTCTAAAGGAATTTATGATCGCTGCCAAATGGATAATTACAAGTTTAATGGAACTGACTAAATCAGCGGCGAATATGGCTAGATTCATGCCTGGTGGCGCATGGGCTGAAGAATACACTAAACGATCTGAAGTTAATATGCTAGGAGCTTCAGAAGCTCAGTGGAATAAGTATAACGCTCTAAATGAGAAACAAGTTCGATACGCTAGAGAATATGCGCTCGAATTAGAAAACAATAGACAGAAACGAGAGGATATAGCTAAGGAACTTAAAGGCGGCTTTTTTAAGTCAGATCAAGAGCAGAAGCAATCTTTGATTGATCTGTCGTTACAATTACAGATGAGCAACAAAGCATTAAAGGTATTTGCTGATCGGGCTAATGAAGCTGCTGAGGCAAAAAAGGATTTAGTTAACGAAGTTAATAATATCCGTATAGCTAAAGCAGGGGACGCCCTATTTGAATATCAAGATCGTTTAAAAACCTCCACAAGCGCCGCGCGCGAAGCAACGCAGATGTTTAATAATTTAAACAGCGCAGCCGAGGGTTTAGCTGCGAAGATTGATAACTCAAAAGAATCAATGGATGGTCTAACTTATGAGTTGACCAAAGATCGCAAGCCTAAATCAATTATCCAGATACTGGAAGCTACAAATCAATTACAGTTGAAGATAAATAAGTTAAAAAGGGACTTCTCTTCAGGTATTGTATCGGAGCAGGAGTACGCAGGGACTTATACACCATCAGGTCAAAAAGCTTCGCCGGAGCAAATTTTTAAACAGTCTTTGTTAGAGGAAACTATTAAACGCTATGAGAAGTTAAAGGACGCTCAAGTGCTGGTAGCAGTAGCTGCGGCAGATGTCGGTAACGCGCAAGAGTTAGCTTATACTAAATTAGAAAAATTAAAGAGTGTAGAAGCGGAGATTGCTACTTTACGAAAGTCCAGAGGTAATAAAACTCAAGAAGAAATCAATCAGCTCAATGCAAAGGCTGATAAATTAAAAGAGGAAATTTTACTACAGCAGACCTTGGCTACTGTATCTTCAAAAGCTATCGACAT
>JAYKJC010000875.1:0-1662 GCA_035285885.1 Leptolyngbyaceae cyanobacterium
GAAGCTCAAGGCTGCCGGCATCTCGAAGATCATTATCGAGCGTCCGCTGAAGAAGTGCCGCGTCACCATCCTCACGGCCAAGCCGGGCGTGGTGATCGGTAAGAAGGGCGCCGACATCGAGAAGCTCCGCAAGGAGCTCGCGGTGATGGCCCCGGGCGCCGAAGTGCACCTGAACCTCGTCGAAGTCCGCAAGCCGGAAACCGATGCAACGCTGGTGGCCGAAGGCGTGGCGCAGCAGCTGGAGCGCCGCGTTGCGTTCCGCCGCGCCATGAAGCGCGCGATGCAGTCGGCCATGCGCCTTGGCGCGCAGGGCATCCGCATCAACGTGTCCGGCCGTTTGGGCGGCGCGGAAATCGCGCGCATGGAATGGTATCGCGAAGGCCGCGTGCCGCTGCACACGCTGCGCGCCGACGTCGATTACGGTTTTGTCGAAGCCGATACGGCCTACGGCAAGATTGGCGTGAAGGTTTGGATCTTCAAAGGCGAAATTCTCGAGCACGACCCGACTGCGCATGATCGTGCGGCGCTGGAAGGCGGCGACAATCGCGAGCGTCGCGATCGTGACCGCCCCGCGCGTGATGATCGTCCGGGCCGTCCGGGCGATGACCGTCCGCGTCGCGGCCGTCGTCCGCCGCGCGGCGAAGAAGCTGGCTCGGATTCGGAGGCATAACCCACCATGATGCAACCGAAGAAAACCAAGTTCCGGAAAGCCCATAAGGGCCGGATCAAGGGCAACACCAAGGGCGGCGCTTCGCTGAACTTTGGTGAGTTCGGCCTGAAGGCGCTTGAGCCGGAGCGCGTCACCGCGCGTCAGATCGAAGCCGCGCGCCGCGCCATCACGCGCGAAATGAAGCGCCAAGGCCGCGTCTGGATTCGCATTTTCCCGGACGTGCCGGTGTCGAAGAAGCCAACCGAAGTCCGAATGGGCTCGGGTAAGGGCGCGCCGGAATTCTGGGCTGCGCGCGTCGCGCCGGGCCGCATCATGTTTGAAGTCGACGGCGTGCCGGAAGCGGTCGCCCGCGAGTCGCTGCGCCTCGGCGCCGCCAAGCTCTCGGTGCGCACCAAGATCGTCGCCCGGATGGAGGGTCTCTAATGGCTGACGACGCGAAAACCGTGCGCGGCATGGATGAAGCCCGCCTCAAGGAAGAACTCGTCTCGCTGAAGAAGGAGCAGTTCAATCTGCGCTTCCAGCAAGCGACGGGTCAGCTGGAAAAGTCTTCGCGCGTCCGTGAAGTCCGCCGCGCCATCGCGCGCGTGCAGACCGTGCTGCGTGAGAAGTCGCCGAAAGTGAAAGTGTAAGCCATGCCACGCCGCGTGATGCAGGGAACGATTGTGAGCGACAAGGGCGACAAGACTGTCGTCGTGCAGGTGGAACGCACCTATCTGCACCCGCTCCTGAAGAAGACGGTTCGTCGTTCGGCGAAGTTCCACGCCCATGACGAAGCCAACGCCTTCAAGACCGGCGAAAAGGTCGAGATTCAAGAATGCCCGCCGAAGTCCAAGCTGAAACGCTGGGAAGTCGTCGGCCGCGTCGGAGCATAATTCCATGATCCAGATGCAAACCAATCTCGACGTCGCGGACAATAGCGGCGCCAAGCGCGTGATGTGCATCAAGGTGCTGGGCGGCTCCAAGCGCCGCTACGCCACCGTGGGCGACATCAT
>JAYKJC010000876.1:0-1404 GCA_035285885.1 Leptolyngbyaceae cyanobacterium
TTGCTATTCAGGGTGTGGTCCCAGCCGATCGTAGGGGGGTTGGTGGCGGAGTAAACGGATATTTTTTTGGTGGGCCTAATCATGGCGAAATCCTGGGTAAGAGGTGATCTTACCCAGGATAGCTCAAATATTGGCGGATGTCTACTATTCGGGGTCCGGGTCGCCCTCAGCGCGAATCCTACTAATCGCCTGTAGCACCTCCCCCAAGGTCAGGGGGTCAGGGGCTTTACCTTTGGCCAAGTCTACGGTCCTCTGCGGCAAAGTTGGACAAATCCCCACTCAGACTGGGGGTTACCGGGGCTAATCGGTTCTTGCGGGTGCTCTCGGGTTTGCCATTGGAGATAATAACCCCAGGAGCCGATAAGCTGCTTCCTTTCAAAACTAAACTGACTCTCAGAAAAATACCGGGCATAGTCCCAACGTAGGGACTTCTTAGCCTCCTGCAAACGTTTGGCTAACCTATTGGGGTTTTCCCCCAATGCCATAGCGTGTAACTCTAAATTTTCGTGCATCGGGTAACCTCAATCAACTGATTAAATGTTACCCGAAGTAACCCACCTTGTCAACCCAACACCCAAACTTCCTCGCGTGCTCGTGACACCGCCGTGTAACACATCCGTGCCGCATCGATCGGGTGGTGCCGCTTCCACTGATTTAGCCCCTTGGACGCCACGATCACCGAGCAGAACCCTTGACCCTGGGCTTTGTGGATTGTCATAGCCCAAGTTGGCCGCAAGTCCCAGACCCGGACACGCCCAGCCCCACGCCCATTGTAGCGATCGTCCGGTTCCAGGATTTCAGTATTTAGCCAGCGGGATAGACCATGGTACGTGGCCCACTCGGTAGAGCCCCAAGCCCGGTCTAGTAGCTGAGTGAGCCGGGGGGACGGCTTGGATTTGGAGCCCCGTCCCTTGCTGTAGTACAGTTCTGTGGCTTCTCGCATGAGCGCAGGGTAACCTGATTCGAGGTCTGGGAGCAGAACAACCCAGCAAACCCCGGATCGGTCTAAAGACTTCACCTCAGCCACCCATAGGGGTACCCCGTGAAAGGGATCCGCCTGTTTAACGATGTGGTTAAGCCTGAAGCGCTCAGCATTGGTGTGAAATACGGTTTCCCCCGTCCGGTAGTTGGAATAGGCTATCAAAACGTCCCCTTCAGCATACCCGCCCTGGTACTCCCGCTCTGACTGCCCTTGGGAGGAGATCAAATAGTCTACCATCCCTTCGTTAACCGCCTCCACCTCCGCATTGGTAGCGGCCAATAGCACCGACCCGCCCGCCAAGAGAGGGTAAGGGTCTTTGGTGCGAGGGAGACCGATATCCCAACGAGCGGTTTGGTCCGTGATCGCTTGGCGGGCTTGTCTACACGCTGTCACCACGTACGGAATTTCAGCCCGCAGCTCCT
>JAYKJC010000877.1:0-1362 GCA_035285885.1 Leptolyngbyaceae cyanobacterium
ATCGAGGTCAACAGGTCTAGTCTCTTGGAACAAATCAAGACTATCATGATCTTGGTCCCCTTGAAAATGCCTATTTGCGCGCGCAGACAATGAGTGCTGGACGGGGTGCAGCCCGAAAGCCTGATCGACGAAAGACGAGACGATGCCGTCCACAATGCGGATCAGCTCGTCCTTTTCCTCATCGGCCATATCAAGGCCGATGCACGCGCGGCACTTGGCAAACTCTTCTGGCGTAAGCAGCGACACCCGCATGTCCCTTTCGCCGTCCCAAGACGGCAACTAAACAGTTTCAAACGCGGGTCTCAGATACTCTGACAGCTTGCCCATTCTGGGGGAAAGGTCTCCCTCCACACGTAACCAAATCGCGATCATCACGATCACAATTCCATTTTACCATGTGAAGTTTGGATTATGCAAACTTATGGAAACATTAGATATTAGTGAAAAACGATATAGGCTATAGGCTTCAGGAGCATTCCGCCGAAGCCTCAACTTCTGATTTTGGAAAGATAGCCGCTTAGGCATCGCCTTGATGCAGCTTGCGCGTATCGCCAATCTGCCATTTCCACGGCTCGACCTCATAGAACGGCAAGCGGTCACAGACCGCCAGTTGTGGGAGCCCTGCAATCTTGATGATCTGCCGTCCCGCGCCGATCCCTCGAATATCCTCAGCCTGAAGGACAGGCCTGCGGCTCTCGCCGCGATTGGTGCCAGCGCTTTCCACCGCCCCGCCACCGATATTCTGGCCTCTGGTGACGATGGTGCGGTTGCCCGACCAGCGTTCAACATCGCGCATCATTGACGGGTCTTCGATACCCGTCAGATTGAGGATCGAGGCCTGATCCTCGATCTCCTTGACGGCATCTTGCGACCAGCGCCCCTCCATCGAGAAGCGCCCTTGCGCGAAGAACCAGAGCTGAATGCCCTTGCCCCGATAGAGGCGCAGCGCCTTCATGATTGCGGGTGCAGGCGGAAGCTGAGGAAACTCATCGAGTATGAATGTCGTGCGGACAGGCCCGCGCTCGCGAGCAATCGCCTCAATAGCATAGTTGACGACAAGGCTCACCCAGGGCGCGGCGACCCCGAGCTTGTCCGAAGGCGTGATGAGATAAACCGTGCAGGGCTCATGCTTGAGCCGCCCGAAGTCGAAATCATGGGCGGACGTTGCACGGTCGAGGGTTTTCCCGATCTCGAAGGCTGACAAGGCTTCGATGGCATCCGACCGATAGGCCTCGAATTGCTTTGGCGCGTCGGCATAGGTTGCACCCATTGCCGCCGCCTTCCTCGCGATCCCTTCTATCCCACAGCTCGCCATGAGTTGAAACTCGCGTTCCAGCTCTGCATTTGACGCATTCACAAACT
>JAYKJC010000878.1:0-1456 GCA_035285885.1 Leptolyngbyaceae cyanobacterium
CCCGTGTACGCCCCCACCGGTGAGGTGCGGTGCGGCGCCGACGCCATCGTGGAGGCGCATCGCTACCGCGCTCGCGGGGAGCCTGTGCGCTACGTGCCCCTCGACGTGGCCGCGGCCCTGCTGGCCAGGGGGGAGGGCCGATGAATCGAATCGAGGTGTTGGGTCGGCCGAAGCCGGCTGTCATGGCGTGGGGGCTGGTCTACGACGCGACCCATGGCGCACGCTGGGTTCGGCACGCCTACGGGGAGGAGCACTGGTTGGATTCCCACTGTATCCAGTACGAGGGCGGACTCGTCGCGCACGTGGGCGAGATGCGGGAGGGCTGGCACAGGTGGTGGGCACAGCCCGCACCGAACTCGCCAGAGCAGCCGGCATTCGGCTGGAGCCGCACGGTGGATGGTGCTCGCAGTGAGGTCGACGCCGCGTTGGTGCGCCTCGGGTGGGTGCTGGCATGACGGGCAAGGCGAACGCACCCGAGGTTGGGCCCTGGGTCGAGGAGCAAGGACTGTGGGTCCGGCGTGTGGCTGGGCGCATCGTGGCGGAGGTGTTTCACGACCGCTGGGCCGACCACTGGACGTGGCGCTCGTTCAGCGGCAACCGGGAGCAGACGGGCACCGAGGCGACCCTGGCCGACGCCCAGGCGCAAGCCGGCGCCGCGCTGGAGTTGGTGCCTCGGTAGGTGCTGCGTACCCTTGCCGGCACACGCGGGGCTAGGCTGCCCCCGAGGGTACACGATGCTTCGACACTGGCTTCTCGTCGCAGAGCTCGAAGACCTGTTCAAGGGGCGCAAGCGTCACGAGGGTGAGGGCACCTGGCGGCGCAAAGACGGGTCTGAATGGCGCTATGGCGCCGACGGCAAGCCGGAGCGCGTCAAGAAGGGGCGCCAGAAGGAGCCGAAGCCTGCCGCCGAGCCGAAGCCGAAAGCCCGTCGCAAGCGTGGCGCGGCCGACGTGAAGCTGCCGACGTACCCGAGTATGGTGAGATCGCCGCTGTTGCGGAGCAGGCGTCACAAAGGGCGAGGCGCGCGGATGCCGCACACGCTGCGCGTCGGCGTGCTGACGCGGTGCAGGAGATGGTCGCCACCCCCTCGAAGCGCCGCGGTGTGGGAGCCCACTGGCGCCGTCAGTAGCCCCCCACACTGGCCCGAGGTAGGGGTCTGCGGGAGGCAGAGTGATTGACCTGAACCCGCCAGCGTGGCACGCCACCACCGTACGTCGGTGGACGTGCTGCGACTGCATCTTGCAGCACAACGGAGAGTGGTTCGCGTCTTGGTATTCGTTCGCGGGCAACGTCGAGAACGACCCCGGCGGTGAGTGCGCGGACTGCGGCAAGGAGACGTGGTTCTACCTCGTGCCGGCAGAGGTCCGACGAGTGGAGGTGCCCGCGTCTCCGTGACTGCGTACGCACGCACTGGGTACGCGCTCCGTGTACGCACGGAGGCACACCCATGGTCGAC
>JAYKJC010000879.1:0-1563 GCA_035285885.1 Leptolyngbyaceae cyanobacterium
CCCAGCGCTTCAAAGCGGGAGGAAATAGCATCACCAAAGGCATTGAACGCATCGCCCACGCCTTCAAATACGGCAATGAACAGATTGCCGAATTTAATCACCTCCGCGATGAAGGCCTTAAAGCCCAGCCGGAAGGGTTCAATCGAATCAGTAATCAGCTGCGCCAGCCATTTGATTTTATCGGCGATGAAAATCAGAATGTCCGTGAGACCTGCATCACCAATGGCTTTCACCAGCTTGGAAAACGCATCGCCCATGTTGGAGAGCGCCACATTGAGCGTTCCGGCCTGTTCCTTCATGGCACCGGCAAACTGAACATCGCCGATAGAGCGCAGATAGCCTTCAATCTCCTTGGCGTTTTTGCCCACCGTGGTGCTGACGCCTTGGAAGGTGAAGGTGACCTGATCGCCCTGAGCGCGGGACTTGATACCGAATTCCTTCAGGCGCTCAAATTCACCCGTCGCAGCATCGGCCACGGCTTCAATCATCTGGTTGAGGGATTTCCCCATTGCCGTAGCAGTATTGCCGTAGGATGTAAGTGCTTCCTCGGAAGGCGTCAGCCCCAGCGCCTTCAGTTTGATGAAGGCATCCACCACTTCTTCCAGCTGAAAGGGCGTGGTAGCGGCAAAGTTTTCAATGAAGCCGAAAGCGACGCTCGCCTTATCCGCCGAACCGGTGACAGTGCGAAGGCTCGCTTCCAGCTTCTCAAATTTGGTGATGGTGTCGGTAATCTGCTTGCCGACAAAGGCCGTGGCCATCAATCCGCCGACGCGCTGCAACCCGCCACCCAGCCTTTTGAATCGCCGATCCATATTATCCACCCCAGACTGAATCTGGGTGAATGCGGCTTGGGTCTTGTTCACCGCACGGATAATGAATTGGGCGCTGCTAAACACGGCCATTTTTCTTCACCTTATTTTTGCGCAGCCGCCACACCAACCCTGCGCGTGGCTGCATCATGTTGAAGTTCAAAAAACGCGACCCACTCCGTGAATTCCACGGTGGTCATCCGCTCAATGTCCGAAAGCTGCCTGTTCAGGCGGTAGGCCAGTGCTAACTGGTTGCGTCGGAGTGCGTCGCGTCGGAGTTTCCCTTGACCTGCTCCACGCTCTGGAAGAAGTGGCGCTCGATCTCGTCATTGATGCGTAAGATAACGCGGCAATCCCCGAAATTGAGCAGATCATCCTTATCTTCCATTTTGAACAGGCGGTTGCCGTCTGCATCACGGGCTTTGACGATCAGGGAGTACACGGCGTTTACAATTCCGGAGGCCTTTTTGCCCGCCACCCGCTGAATCAGGCTGGCTTCCGCCATCGTCATCGGCAGGATATGGATTTGCAGGGGATTCTCCGGCTCGCCCCATTCCGGCACGGCAATCACCAGCCGGTCTTGCCCTTGATAATGCTGCTTTACGCGCTCAATCGTTTTCATGGCTGCCCCCTTATGCTGCTACGGTTTGTTCAGTCAGCGCCCCGTTGCCGGTGAAGCTGAAGGTAACTTCCACCAACCCATCGAAGGATGCGCTGTAGGAAATGGAAGTCACAATGGCGTCACCGCTCCAGT
>JAYKJC010000880.1:0-1002 GCA_035285885.1 Leptolyngbyaceae cyanobacterium
AACCGGGAGACGGGTCGGCGAATTCGCGCCATGGTCCCCGTGCACACGTTTGGTCATCCTTGTGACATTGATGGTTTGTTGGCTTTAGCGCAAGACTATCAACTGCAACTGGTTGAAGACGCCGCCGAATCCTTGGGTAGTTACTATCATGGCCGTCATACAGGCACGTTCTGCATATTTGGAACCTTGAGTTTTAACGGCAATAAGACCATCACTACAGGTGGTGGCGGTGCGATTTTGACAAACGACGAGCGACTGGCCGATCACGCCAAACACCTAACCACCACAGCCAAGAAATCGCATCGTTGGGAGTATGTTCACGATGAAGTAGGCTATAACTTTCGTATGCCGAACCTCAACGCAGCGTTGGGCTGTGCGCAGCTCGAGCAACTGCCGGATTTTCTGGCGTCCAAACGGCGATTGACAGAAAAGTATTTGCAAGCTTTTTCGGACCTGCCTCAAATGCGGTTGATGACCGAACCTGCGGGCTGTCGGAGCAATTATTGGCTGCAAACATTGATACTGGATGAAGCCATTGCAGACCAGCGTGATGCCATTTTGGAAGCGACTAACGATGTAGGACTAATGACACGGCCTTCTTGGACACTGATCCATCATCTCCCGGCATACCAGCAGTGTCCACATAGCCCTTTGCCTGTGGCGGAGTCACTCGCGAAGCGAATAATCAATGTACCGAGTGGTTCAGGTCTCGTTTGAAAAGCCCCAAAGACTCCTCTCTCAATATACTTTTCCTAGGGGGGGGTAAACGGGTATCCTTAGCAAATCGCTTCATTGAAGCTGGTAAGAAAATTGGCAAGACTATCAATGTATATTCATATGAGGCGTCAGAGCAACAGCCGATCTCAGTCGTCGGCAAAGTGATTCAAGGAAGACTGTGGGATGACCCAGGTATCTCGGCAGACATTATTAACGTGCTCGTAAATTATGAGATTGACCTTTTAATATCTAACGTAGATCCAGCATTGGCAATACATGCCTCAC
>JAYKJC010000881.1:0-1706 GCA_035285885.1 Leptolyngbyaceae cyanobacterium
CGGGAGCTCCTCTCGGGTCTATGAAGCGAGGATAGGCGCGCCGCGTTCTTCCTGCGCGACGCGCTTGATGTACGACTGGCAATCGGGGTCTTCGCGCCAACTCATGGCGCCGATCGTAGCGGGTCGCCCGGAGCAAGGGTTCGAGGAACCACGAGCGCCCGATCGCGTCCCACTCCGGTCATCACCTGCAAGGAGGTCCCATGAAAGCCGCCGTCTTCGTCGAGCCCGGCCGCATCGTGCTCGACGAGAAGCCCGTTCCCGAGATCGGCCCGCTCGATGCGCTGGTGCGCGTGACCACCACGACGATCTGCGGCACCGACGTGCACATCCTGAAGGGCGAGTACCCGGTGGCGAAGGGCCTGACCATCGGGCACGAGCCGGTGGGCGTGATCGAGCGGCTGGGCTCGGCGGTGCAGGGCTACCGCGAGGGCCAGCGGGTGATCGCCGGCGCGATCACGCCCAGCGGCTGGAGCAACGCCTGTCTGTGCGGCTTCTGCTCGCAGGACGGTGCCGGCACCGCGCACGGCTGGAAGCCGCTCGGCGGCTGGCGCTTCGGCAACACGATCGACGGCGCGCAGGCCGAGTACCTGCTCGTCCCCGACGCGATGGCCAACCTCGCGCCGGTGCCCGACGGCCTGACCGACGAGCAGGTGCTGATGTGCCCCGACATCATGTCCACCGGCTTCAGCGGCGCCGAGAGCGCGGGCATCCGGATCGGCGACGTGGTGGCGGTGTTCGCGCAGGGCCCGATCGGGCTGTGCGCCAGCGTGGGCGCCCGGCTCGCCGGGGCCGGCACGGTGATCGGGGTCGACCGACTGCCCGACCGGCTGGCGATGGCCCGCCGGCTCGGCGCCGACCACGTGATCGACGCGAGCCGGGAGGATCCGGTGGACGAGATCATGCGCCTGACCGGCGGCCGGGGCGTGGACGTGGCGATCGAGGCGCTGGGCACGCAGGCCACCTTCGAGGCCGCGCTGCGGGTGCTGCGCCCCGGCGGGACGCTGTCGAGCCTGGGCGTGTACTCGACCGACCTCACGATCCCGCTGGGCGCGTTCGCGGCGGGGCTGGGCGACCACCGCATCGTGACCACCCTGTGCCCGGGCGGCAAGGAGCGGATGCGGCGGCTGATGGCGGTGATCGCCTCGCAGCGGGTGGACCTGGGCGCGATGGTCACGCACCGCTTCCGGCTCGACGAGATCGAGGCGGCCTACGACCTGTTCGGCCACCAGCGCGACGGGGTCCTGAAGGTGGCGATCACCCCCTGACCGGCGGCCGCGCGACGAAGCCGGCGAGGTCGTCGAGCACCGGCGCGACCCAGCGCAGCGGGCCCGCCAGCGCGGCCACCAGGGTCACGTGGTTGGCCCGCTCGTAGAGCCGCTCGGTGACCGGCGTGCCGGCCTCGCGCAGCCGCCGGGCGAGCTGCACGGTGTTGCGCTGCGGGTCGACCAGCGAGTCGGTGGCGGCCGCCCCGAGGAACACCGGCATGGGCAGGCGGGCGGCGAACCCGATCGGCTGGCTGCGCGGCGGGTAGTCGGGGTGGTGGAACACCGGCCGGACCTCGCGGTTCTCGATGGGCAGGAAGTCGTAGGGGCCGGCCAGCCCGGCGAACCCGGCGAGCATCCTCGGCGCCAGCCCCGCCTCGCCGAGCCAGCGCGGGTCGAGCGCCAGCATGGCCGCGTTGTAGGCTCCCGCGCTGTGCCCGGCCA
>JAYKJC010000882.1:0-1371 GCA_035285885.1 Leptolyngbyaceae cyanobacterium
CCTGCGCCCACTGCCGCCACTGCGAGGCCCGCCCGTCGAAACTGGCCGCCGGCTGGGTCCGCTGGTGCGTGCTGCACTCGCGGCCGGCGGTGCGGGTTTGCGACGACTGGTGCCGGGAGCCGGGGGCGGACGATGAATAGCCGCGACCCGTTCCGCATCGAAGGCCCCGCGTGCATCTCGTTCTCGGGCGGGCGCACCAGCGGGTACATGCTGTGGCGCATTCTCCAGGCGCACGGCGGCACGCTGCCGAAGGACGTGGTCGTGTGCTTCGCCAACACCGGCAAGGAGATGCCCGAGACGCTGGACTTCGTGCAGGAGTGCAGCGAGCGGTGGGGCGTGGCGATTACGTGGGTGGAGTACCGCCCGAAGGTGGACGGCAAGAAGCAGTGGGCGACGGTGACGCACGCGACCGCCAGCCGCAACGGCGAACCGTATGCCGCGCTGATCGCTGATCGCAACTATTTGCCGAACCCCGTGACGCGCTTCTGCACCGTCGAACTGAAGATCCGGCCGATGCACAAGTTCCTGCGCTCGCTTGGCTGGGACGAGTGGGTGTCGTGCATCGGCATTCGCGCGGACGAGGAGCGGCGACTGGCCAAGATGCGTGCGCGGGGCCGCAGCACTGAGACACCAGATGAGACGCCGTGCGCGCCGTTGGGCGATGCCGGCATCACTGTGGCGGACGTGGGAGCGTTTTGGGCGTCCAACGATTTCGATTTGCGCCTGCCGAACATGAACGGCAAGACCATGCACGGCAACTGCGACTTGTGTTTCCTTAAGGGCGGCGACCAAGTTTTGGCGCTGATCCGCGAGCGGCCCGAGCGCGCGTTGTGGTGGATGCAGCAAGAGGGCAGCATCCAGTCGGCTGGCAAGTTCAAGGGCGACGGCGCACGCTTCCGCTCAGACCGCCCGTCATACGCCGAGATGCACCGCATGGCGACGCAGCACGGCGAGTTGTTTTCGTTCGACGACGAGGCGCTGCAAGACTGCGCGTGTACGGATTGACCCTATGCGAACACTGCCAGCAGCACCAGCGGGACGGCCTGCCGACGATCAGCATCGGCGCTCTGTGCTGCAAGGCGCGGCAGATCATGCATTCGCCGCTCAAGCGCAGGAAGGCTGCCTCACTGGCGCTGACCGATGGGCTTACGACTGCGGAGGTCGATGCGGTGCGGGAGCGGTGCCGCGAGATTGCGGCGCAACAGCCGAGGTCGCGATGAGGCTGCGGGTTGGGCCGATGACGACGATCGCTTCGTGGGCGGCGCGATGAGCGCCAGCCAACGCCGTAAGGGCGCCGCCGCCGAGCGCGAGGTATCCGCCATCCTCACCGACGCGCTGGGGGTTGCGGTCAAGCGCAAGCTTGGGCAATCG
>JAYKJC010000883.1:0-1921 GCA_035285885.1 Leptolyngbyaceae cyanobacterium
CCCGGCAGGTGTCGGTCGAGGGGTGGATGGTGGTGCTGGCCGCCTGGGTCACGTGGCGGATCACGGGCCGCCTCGGTGCCGTCGCCCCGACCCTGCCCGACACCCTCCTCCCCGCCCTGCGACCTCGCCGAGGCCACGTCGCGGCAGGGATCGACCCCCGCCCTCGCGATCTCGTCCTGCTCGAAGGGCTGGTGCTCGGGGGGACCGACAGCGAACGAGCGGCCGACCTGAGGCTGCGACCCCGACTCCGTCGCCTCGCCCGCCACGTGCTCCGCAATCAGCACGGCATCGACCTGGACCGGGAACCGGAGCGTGCGGCCGCCGCCGTCGGGGCGTCGTGGTGGCTGCTCGACCCCACCGTCGAGGGACGAACCCCGGAGCTGGACGAGCTCGAAGCCCTGGTCACCGCACTCGAGGGAGGTCAGCCGTGAACGATCCCGAGCCGGCGGCACCGATGAAGGAGGCCTCGGCCCTGGTCGGCCGACTGCTCGACCGGCTGGAAACCGTCGTGGTGGGCAAGCGCGCCGCCCTCGAGCTCGTCGTCGGTGGAGCGCTCGCCGGAGGTCACGTCCTGCTCGAGGACCTGCCCGGCATGGGCAAGACGCTGATCGCCCGCTCCCTGGCCCAGGTGGCCGGCCTCGACGTCGGCCGGATCCAGTTCACCCCCGACCTCATGCCGGCGGACGTGACCGGCTCGGTCCTCTATGACCCGCAGCGGCGCGAGTTCGAGTTCCGACCCGGTCCGGTGTTCAACACCATCGTCCTCGGCGACGAGATCAACCGGGCCCCACCCAAGACCCAGGCCGCCCTCCTCGAGGCGATGCAGGAGCGACAGGTGACCGTCGATGGTGTGTCCCATCGACTGCCCGATCCCTTCGTCGTCCTCGCCACCCAGAACCCGATCGAGCTGGAGGGAACCTATCCCCTGCCCGAAGCCCAGATCGACCGGTTCATGCTTCGCACCTCGCTCGGGGCGCCGACCCCGGCCGAGGACGCCGAGATCATCCGCCGCCGCCTGGCCCGGGGGACCGACGACGTGCAGCTCGAACCGGTGACCGACGCCGACGGCGTGCGCCGGCTGCGGGCAGCGCTCGAAACGGTCGCCGTCGACGACGGGATCATCGACTACTGCGTCGCCCTGGTCCACGCCACCCGCGCCAGCACCCAGGTCGAGGCCGGGGCCAGCCCGCGCGGCGTCGAGGCCCTGGTCAAGCTGGCCCGGGCCCGGGCCGTCATCGCCGGACGCGGCTACGTCGTCCCCGACGACGTGAAGGCCGTGGCGGTCCCCGCCCTCGGGCACCGCCTGCTCCTTCGCCCCGAGCTCTGGGTGCGGGGGGTGTCGGGCGACGACGTGATCGGCGAGTGCCTCGAGGAGGTCCCCACCCCACCGACGCTGCCCGATCGGTCGTGACCCAACGCTCGACCATCCGACTGCCCGTCGCCCTGGTCGTCGTCGCCGCCGCCGTGGTGGGGGCGGTGACCACCGGTACGGCGGCCATCGTGCTGGCCGCCGCGCCGTGGGCGGTCTGCCTCGCGCTGGGCCTCGGCCCCCGCGGCGGCCCGCACGTGCGAGCGGCCGTGCATCCGACCACCCCCCGAGCGATGGTCGGCGACGAGCTCGAGCTACGGGTGACCCTGCTCGCCGACCGGGATGGCAGGGTGGCGGTCACCCTGCGGCCACCCGCCGGGTTCCTCGCCGACGGTCAGGTCCCGCCACCGACGATCGTCACCGCCGTGAGCGCCGGTCGGCGGACCGAGGTGGTGAGTCGCTCGATCGCCGGGGGGTGGGGCACCCACGACGTCGGCACCGCCACGATCGCCTTCGACGCGTCCCACGGCCTCGTCCGCTGGCAGGGATCGGTCGCCGATCCCAGCGTGGTGCGCATCCATCCGACCAGGCGGGAGCTCCGCACCCTCGTCG
>JAYKJC010000884.1:0-1030 GCA_035285885.1 Leptolyngbyaceae cyanobacterium
CGGTCGCTCCACGCTTGGTGGTCCTGGCTGCCTTGGCGGCGGTGCTCACGCGCCACCCCCTTCGCCCAGGCCCATCTCGGCCGCGACCAGGGCGCGGAGGCGATCGACGGGCACCTGGGTCTGGCCCTTGGCCGACGCCTCCTCGACCTCGCGGCGGAGCATGCGCTCGATCCGCTCGGTCTGCGCCTCCTTGTGCTGCGCGGTCGAGGCGCTGCGGACGATGTCGGAGACCCACTCGCACAGCCGCAGCGTCGTGTTCCGCTCCGCCTGGTCCAGCTCGCCCCACTTCATCCGGCCCACTTCGGTCGACGTCTGCCGGATGACCTGCGAGGCGAAGTGCAGGCCCAGCGCGACCACATCGCCCTCGATCGGCGCTGTTGCCTCGGCGCTGGCGCGGGCCTCGACGTCGGCCAGGAGGAGCTGCGTGTGCTCTTCCTGGATCAGGTACAGCAGCCGGTCGAGCGCGCGGCTCTTGGTCGCCGGCAGCCCGAGCTTCTGGCGGACCTGGTCGGCCGACAGGTGATCGATCAGGTAGAGCTGGGCCGCCTCGTAGACCCCGCCCATGCCGATCCCGCCCTCGCGACGCGACCGCCACAGCGGGCTGGCCGGTCCCCGCTGCGTGCCGGGCCGGCACAGGTGCACGGCCTTGAGCACCTGGCTCTCGGCCTGGCGACGCTCCACACGCTCCGGCGCCGCGGCGAACTCGCGCCGCTCGGCCCTGATCTCGGCCGGCGTGGGCGTGGGGGTGGGGGTCGGCGCGGCGACGGCGCTCGCCGGGGCAGGCGCCCGGGGGTTCCCTCGCTTCGGGTTGGCCGCGGCCTTGGTCATGAGCCTTTGCGTGCTCCCTCGTGGCGGTGCATGCCCAGGTGCCCCTCGATGCGGCTGGCCCGCCGCTCGATCTCGACGGCGAGCTGGTTGTCCCGCTCGTGCAGCGTCTTGATCTCGTTGCGGGTCTCGGCCTGCGAGAGCTCGATGCGGTCGAGCCGGCTGACCACCGCCGCGTGCCGCTGGGTGTCGATGGTGTCGCGGG
>JAYKJC010000885.1:0-1623 GCA_035285885.1 Leptolyngbyaceae cyanobacterium
CTTGAAATCGGTTTTATCGAGGATGTCTCGCGAAAAAGCGGCAGCGGCTTTGCACCACCTGCGGACGTTTGAACCACTTGACGAGCGAGACAGGGACGCACAGCGGAGGAAAACGGAGCGGGCGCAAAATGCGAGAATCTACATTCCTCCTTGCAAGAATCCTGCCAGGCGGGAAGCGTGTTTGGCAGATCCCGAACGATTCTTGCGGACGTACTTTCCGGCGCGGTATCGTCTGGACTTCGGCAAGGATCACTTGGCAATTATCAAATCGGTAATGGACACAGCAACCAACGGCGGAAGAGATGCAACGGCAGCACCTCGTGGGCGTGGAAAGTCGGAGATTGTCAAAGGGCTGATGTGCTATGTTGTGGCGGCTGGCTTAACACGCTTTCCACTTGCGGTTGCTGCAACTACAGCACTTGGTAAGCGGTTGTTTCGAGACTTCAAGAAAAAATGGGAACTTAACGATTTACTCTACGAAGATTTTCCAGAGATTTGCCACCCAATCCGATCACTAGAAGGCGCGCCACAACGAGCAGGCAGGCAACACATTGACGGGGTGCTAACTCAGATCGTTTGGAGTGACGAGTATGTTAGCTTTCCCAAGGTGGAGGGCTCAAAGTATGGCGGCGTGAAGATGACTTACTACGGGCTCGATGCTGCTTTCCGTGGGGCGAACATTGACGGAGACAGGCCGGACTTCGTTCTAATCGACGATCCAGAAACGCGGGAATCAGCAAAAAGCGTTTACCAGATCAATGACAGGGAATTGATACTCGATCAAGATATTGCAGGGCTGGCAAGTCAAGAGGAACACCTAGCAATCGTTGTGTTGACTACGGTGCAAAACAGTTACTGCTTGTCGGCGAAACTAACCGACAGATCGAAACGCCCAAGTTGGAACGGCAAGCGGTTTGGCATGGTGGTTAAATGGCCGGACAACATTGATCTTTGGGACAGGTATATCGAACTAAGAAAAGAAGCTCAACAGAAAGGCGATCCGCATGGGCTACCTGCTGTTGATTACTATCTGGCTAATCGGGAACGAATGGACGAAGGATGCGAGATGATAACCGACTACTTCAAAGAACTTGAGGTGGACGGCAGGCAGCTTGTGTTTTCGGCAATCCAGCAAGCCTACAATCAGATCAGTGACACGAACCGAGAAGCGTACGAAACGGAGTATCAAAACAATCCAACAGAGCAAGCAGGGCCGGAAGGGATCGGGCTTACTGCTGATCTTGTGGCGTTTCGTTTATCGGGGCTGGCGCGTGGGCAAGTCCCATTGCAGACTGAAAAAATCACAGTTGGAATCGACATCGGCAAGCGGTACTGTCATTGGGTTGCAGTTGCTTGGTGGCGTGGTGCTGGCGGCGTGATCATCGACTACGGAGTCATGGAGGTTAAGGGCAACGAGGATGTACGGCTACAAGACAGGGCCGCAGACATCGCAGCCAGTGAGCCCGCAATCTATCGATCACTCGTAGACTTCCGCGACGAGTTGCTGAGTAAACAGTACACCGACGCAGATGGTAATGTAAGGCCAATCAATTTTGTGCTAGTGGATTCTGGCACATACACAAACGCAGTTTACGAGTTCGTTCGGCAAGTCGGCGGAATTTT
>JAYKJC010000886.1:0-1897 GCA_035285885.1 Leptolyngbyaceae cyanobacterium
CGCGCACCCGCCCGGTCAGCGCCGCGGCCAGTTGCGCCTTGGTTGCCTTGATCGGCGTCTTGGCCAGGGCGGCCAGGCGCTCCGGGTCGCGTTCGCCGGCGATCAGGCCGCCCAGGATGGCGCGCCCGGCAACGCCCATGATATCCGAGATAACGCTGTCCAGCTTGATATTGGCCTCTTCCAGAACCTTCTGCAGGCGCTGAACATGACGCGCGCGCTCACGCACCAGTTGCTTGCGCGTGCGCAGAAGTGAACGCTGCTCTTGCGTCACTCGATCGGGCACGAAGCTGGCACGGATCAGACCGTGGGCAACCAGATCGCCAATCCACGTTGCATCGTTGACGTCCGTCTTGCGGCCGGGGACGTTCTTGATATGCGCGGCATTGGCCAGGATTAACTCAAACTCGCCATCGTCGAGGATATTCCAGACCGGCTTCCAGTAAACGCCTGTCGCCTCCATTGCAACATGCGTTATACCGTGCTCACTGAGCCATGCGGCAAGCTCAAGAAGCCCCGCAGTCGTCGTCGCAAAACTGCGAACATCGCGATGAATCTTGCTGCCTTCCATGATGCGCACGCAGGCGACAACGGTGTCTTTATGCACGTCCAAACCGCCGGCACGGGGATACAAAACTTCCATTGACAATCTCCTTAGCCTCATGTGACACCGCAGGCATGGAGGTCTTTGGGACTTAAACTCTAGAAAACGTGCTCCGGGCCATGTAAACATGACCGTGACACAATACGGGGTGCTTAAGACCTCCCGATCAAACTAGAAAAAGGGCTTGCAGCACCAAGGGGGTAACGATCTCAGCGCCCGCGGCATCACGTCGGCTATCTTGCACGAACGGGCCACGGTGGGAACCCGTTTCATCCATACGGGGTCGGACGCAGGCCGGTGGAAAACTAGAAAGAAACTGGCGAAAAAGCGGTGCTATGATACCGCAAAACATCTCCAGTTTCATTCATACGGGGTCGGCCGCCAAGGCCGGTGGAGAACTAGAAAGAAACAGGAGGAAAAGTGGTATTATAACACCACAAATTCTCGCTCCAGTTTCATTCATACGGGGTCGGGCGCCAGCCCGGTGGAGAACTAGAAAGAAACAGCTTCTTACTCTAGCTCCTTTTTTACGCGGTTATGGGTTTGATTTCAACGTCGTAGCCGAGGGCTGCGAAGCGTTCGACCAGCTTCTTTATCTGGCGCCCTTCGCTTTGGCGTTTTTCAAAATGATCGGCGCCGAGATCCTCGTAATACGTGCCGTTGGAAATCATGTGATAGGCACAGGTCAGCAGGGAGGCGGCGACCGCGCCGATTGCTTTTTTCGCGCCGCGCCGCGCTTTGAGACGGCGGTATTGGGCCTGGAAGTAGCAGCCCTTCTGCTTGATCGCCGCCCACGCGCATTGGATCAATACCGTCTTAAGCCACGGTGCCCCTTTGCGCATGCGCGTTGAGCGGCGCTTGCCGGCGCTCTCGTCATTGCGTGGACACATCCCCGCCCATGAGATCAGGTGAGCGTGGCTTGGGAAGCGGCTCATGTCGGTGCCAATCTCAGAAAGTAGAATGCTGGCTGCCAGGGGGCCAATGCCAGGGATTGAGTCGAGGATATCGATCAATTGGCGAAAGGGGGCGGACTTCTTTTCGACCTCCTGATCAATCGTGGCGATGGCGCCTTCCAGAGCCGCAATCTGCTCCAGGTGCAGGCGCAGCAGAATGACATGGTTCTCGCGCACCCGCCCGGTCAGCGCCGCGGCCAGTTGCGCCTTGGTTGCCTTGATCGGCGTCTTGGCCAGGGCGGCCAGGCGCTCCGGGTCGCGTTCGCCAGCGATCAGACCGCCCAGGATGGCGCGTCCGGCAACGCCCATGATATCCGAGATGACGCTGTCCAGCTTAATGTTG
>JAYKJC010000887.1:0-1028 GCA_035285885.1 Leptolyngbyaceae cyanobacterium
CAGCCGCAGGGCTGCCGGGTGGCGCGTCGGCAATATCCGCCACCACCGGCGTGACGAACGCATCGAGCTTATTCAGCCCTTCATTATGGGTGACTTCTTTTTGGGCTTGGCCTGAGAAAATATAAGGCAAGCCCAGACGCGTTGTCTGAGACATGGAATCCTCCGCTTTTGTTGATTAGATGCTGGCGCTGGCGGCGTATCCCCGGCCAACCACGGCGGAAAGCTGGTACAGCTTCACGGCCACGCTGCTTTGTGGGCTGCCGAAATCAGCGGTTTGCTCGGCGGCGCTGTAGCTGGCGGGTGGGCTGGTCGTGGCAATCGTTCGCACTACCGTGCTGCCATCAAGGATTTCCACTTCGTAGCGTTCCGATTCCTCACCCAGCGGGATGTCCACCCCGTCGCGCCATTCCGCATCGACGCGGGAGCGGCGCAGCCAACTGATAGTCAGATTGCCGGAACCGTCGCGCAGTCCTGCCACATGCACCGGTGCGAAGGGTTTCAGGCTTCGCCCGGTGTAGGTGAAGGTAATCTCGTCGGTATTGCCCAGCGAGTTGCCAACGCTCACCGTCTTGTAGAACAGTTGCCGCCCGATCAGGTTATTGGCAATGGCTGTGGTATATAGCGCCGGAGAAAGCAAGATGAACCTGTCCCCGGCGGTATGACTACCCACCGCCCACTGCGTACCCTGACGACCACGCAAAAGCCGGGAAAGGCGATAGGTGCGCTCGCCGATCAGCTCCGCATTCTGGAATTGCACCAGCTCGTCACCGATTAAGGCAGCGTTCGCTCCGTTCAGTACAGCCAATTCGCTGACGCTGGCGAGACTTCCGCTGGTGAGCACTACTTCCACCAGATTCACCTGATCCCACGTTTCCGTGATACCAGCGGCAAGGTCGGTGATAATCGCGCCGAACGTGGCCGCGCCTTCCAGCCCGGCCAGTAGGTTGAAAGTGTTACCGCCATCTTCTCCGCCATCGTCGGAACGATAGATTGCCGCACCGTTCCAATCCGCGCCATCGGGAGCCACG
>JAYKJC010000888.1:0-1698 GCA_035285885.1 Leptolyngbyaceae cyanobacterium
ATACTTCTGAGTATTGCTCATTGGATGCGGCAAACACCTGATAAGACTGGTCCTTGTTTAAGTCTTGGAAAATAAACTGACGCACTGAACAAGGTAGAGTCTCAACACGGCCAGAATACATGAAAAACTTATCCGCACCCATCCAGTAGGTAACGTTGTTTACGGTAATTGCAGACTTTGGACCCATTATAGAAATGTTGTCTTGTAAAAGCTGGAAGCCATATACATAGGGAGGGCCTAGATACTGCATAGAATAAATAGCAGCATCGGTAATAACTAAGATTTCTTGGCGGGTATTTAGAGCCGCAACAATCTGCGAACCAATAGATAAGCGTTGCTCTCCAGCTTGGTTTGTTACAGCAGGTGCCCAGTCAAATGGATTTTCTTGGTCCGACCATCGAACTAGTAGTGGGTCAAAGGTTGTATTAGCGTCTGTAGGGTCATAAGGATTAGCACCGAAAGCAATACAGAAACGCTGAACTGTTGAAGAAATAATCTGGAATGTTTCGTTAGGTACAAAAGTGCCGTCGTACCCCGCATTTGTTGCAGCGGTTTCTAAAGTAATACCTCGTACGTTTACACCAGTAGTAGCATCCCAATAGTAAATAGAGCCACCGCGTGGGGCAAAAATAAGGTCTTCACCAAAGTTATCTTGTGTCCATAAACGAAGCTGTTGACCAATACCAATTGTTGCAGCAGAACCCCAACCCCCACGAGACCAAGGACCAGCGCCCCAACCAAGACCATATGTATATACGTCAAGACCAGATGGCACATAATAGGTGGCTGTAACTGTGGCGCCACCGTGCCCTGTATCACTGCCAGTAGCAGTAACGGGTAGTGTAACTGTATAAGTAGTCGCGCTTGGTACACTGGCTACTCTATATTCTTGGTTTAAAACTGAAGCAGTAACTGCCCCACCTAAACCTGTAGCTCCAGAAAAGGTTACATAATCACCAATCTCAGGGTTGTATGTAGCATCGGTTACTGTAAGGGTCGTACCACTAGCGGTAAAAGGGCCTGAAGGTGCCCCCAGATTTGTAGACGTGTGATAAATAGGCGTGATGTCATAATACGCACCACCCTTGCTGATATAGAACTTAGAGTTTGTACCCAAACCTAAAAGAACCTCACCAGACAATATAGTCCACTGATTCAAAGAACGGCAGGTACCTAAGAACTGGTAGTTTGAGAAACGAGTCCACCCCCCAATCTTTTCAGGAAATCCCGAGCGGAAGCGAATCTTGTCGCAATCCCACCAACCACCCTCACCAGAGTAGTTTGTATTTTCACGGTTTACACCTGGTCGGAATACAAGTTTTTGTAATGGCATAATTAACTCAAGAATAAGGCACGTTCATCTTTTCGGCGATTTACCAAGCCTGGTAACACTTTACCACCGCCCATCGTGTACAGCAAGAACCCATCGGCTGCACCTTCTTTATCACCCCTTAAAAGCTTTTGTCGGAGTGTTGACCTTTGAAGTGTGCCCAAGCCTGCGTTAAATGAAAAACTTACAAGAGCATCCAGCATCCCAGAAGATAGCTCGACAGGGCAAAACTTTCTAACGCCTCGCTCAAAAGAAACCAAGTCTCGTTGAAGAATGTCATCTATCTCCTCCATAGACCATGTGCGGTTATCTTCAGGTTTTAGCGGGTAGTCCTTACGAAGCATGCCTTCATAGCCTTCTTTGCGAAT
>JAYKJC010000889.1:0-1104 GCA_035285885.1 Leptolyngbyaceae cyanobacterium
TTTTTGCGAACAATCTTTCGTGTTTCCATTAAATTATGAGACAACTTTTGAACCGGGAACAAATTTTATCAAGGCGGCTACTTCCATTAAATCCATAGTCGGCTTCATGGAGCAAATTTACCGTATGCCCGAATCGGAGCGGCTTGAAATTGGCCGTAAGGGGCGCGAATGGGCCGTGAAGACATTTTCCATTGAAACAGTAGGTAAACAGTGGGAGGAATTGTTTGATTCACTGCCATTGGTTGATTGGGACACCATTGATCTTAACCCCCCGAAAGCCAATCCATTCTACCAGTTGCCTCCCAACCACAAAGAACTTTCAATTCCGGATTTCATTAACCTTTTATACAAGGAAATCCTTAACCGGCCCGCTGACGAGGGTGGTTACAAAAATTGGGAAAGCCAACTAAATCAGGGTGCGCCCCGTGAGAAAATATACGAATACTTTATTTCCGTTGCGCGTGAGGAGGTTAAAAAAAACACTAAGACTGACATTTGGGATATTATTGACAAGTCCCTACCGAATAAACGTTTACTATTCGCTATTCCTCAATCCGCTGGAGATATTTTTATAGCGACAGCCCTACTAGAATCCGTAAGTAATCAATATTTAGGATACGACGTATATTTTATGTGCGAACCTCGTTTTCATGAAATCGTAGAAGGCAATCCTTATATTCATAAAATTCTCCCGTGGATTCCTCAATTAGACCATGAAATGATTGCGATTGGCGCAGGCACCGATAATCCACTATTTCACGCCTACCTCAATCCAACTGTAGCTACCCAACATAAACTGGCTTACTTAGGTAACACTAACCCATTTTACAATAAATAATATGAAACAAGAATTGTGGCTAGGTGATTGTTTGGATTTAATGAAAAATATTCCAGATCAATCGGTAGATTTAGTTTTAACTGATCCACCATACGGAACAACGGCATGTAAATGGGATACGATTATTCCATTTGATTGTATGTGGAAAGAGCTTAATAGAATTACCAAAGAAGATTCAGCGATTGTATTATTTGGAAGTGAACCATTTAGCTCTTATCTGAGGTTAAGCAACATATCTTGCTATCGTTATGATTGGATTTGGGATA
>JAYKJC010000890.1:0-1066 GCA_035285885.1 Leptolyngbyaceae cyanobacterium
GAGGCCACGAGCATCATCGCTCGCAGCGGCCCCACGGTGACGGTGAACTCCGTGGCTTTGAGCTACGCTTCGGGCGACGTGATGCGCAAGGCGTAGGGTAGGAGCGCGCCTCACCTCGGCGTGCGTACCCTGTCGCGCGTACGCAGCGGCTATCGGTGACGCAGGAGGCACCCCTCGATGGCGTCCGACACCAACGGCCTGCGACTGCTCGATCAGATGCTCCTTGGCTACCCCGAACTGTCGTGGATGCAGGCCGAGATCAACGAGCGCCAGGCGTGGATGCGGCTCGCCATGTCCCACGAGTGCGGGTGGGTGGGCGAGTACATCGGCGGGTTCGCGAACTTCGGCTGGGAGGTCTACGACAGCGGTTCGGGCGTCCTCGCGCTGCGAGCGGTGGACGCCAGCGGTGCGCCCATCCTGTTCGACAAGACGCGGGGCAACACGGCGCGACCGTCTGTGGGCATCGACCGCGCAGGGCGGGTGCTGCAACTCTTCCCGGGGTCCACGCTCCTCGAGGAGGACGGGAGCGACCTCACGGTGCCCAACGACGGGGTGTGGTACACGCTCCTCTGTGAGTACCACCTCACGAAGTTGGAACCCGGGACGCTGAACTTCACCGCGGGAAGCACCACCGTGACGGGGGTGGGCACGCAGTTCACGCGCTACGCCCAGGGGTCGGAGCCCGGGGAGCCCACGTTGTTGCGGGTGGACGCGACCGACACCGTGCAGGGGAACGAGGGCACGTACACCATCGCGACCATCACCAACGACACGACGCTGACCCTGACGGCGGCGCCGAGCTCGACGGAGACGGGCATCGACTTCCGGGTGCGCGGGAGGTTCGCCGCGGGGGTGCCGGCCGACCCGGACGCGAGGTGGAACGCCACCGTGAAGTGGAGCCTCGTGGCCCGGACGGTGACGCGCCCTACGACGGCGCTCGTGGCCTACGACGTGCGGCGGAGCAGCGGCACCGTGACGGTCATCGACCGCCGCCACGCCAACATCTGGCGCCCCATCGACGGGCGGACGCGGGGGTGGGCCCTGGTGCCCCACAACTACTACAGCA
>JAYKJC010000891.1:0-1213 GCA_035285885.1 Leptolyngbyaceae cyanobacterium
CGCCGCTTTCAGCGTCTGGTCGCTCGATGCGGCAGCGGCAACCTGCTCGAAAAACAGTCTATCGGCTTCGGTAAACTCCGTGCCAAACCGTTCGTTCAGGCGATCTATAAGCGAAGACAGCGGAACAGTGTCTTCCTTCGGCGACTTTGTGCCGACTTCAGTTGGGCCCTTCAAAGGATCAGCGTCGCCATCGGCAAGATCGATCGCGCCTTCGCTCATTTTCTGCAGCCTGTAGTATTGCAGCGCCACTTCCTCTTCGAGATCGAACATGCCGCTATCTTCGCGCCGCGGTAGCTTCTTCAGCAGGAAGCGGGTGAATACGTACAGCTTTTCCAGGCTTGTATCCTGATACGGAATAATTTGGGCAAGAAACGCATAGAGGCGTCGGTAACTCTCTAGGTGCGCTTTGCACTCCTCCTGCGCCTTCTCATCAAGAGCCTTGAACCGTTCGACTGACTTATCGATGATTGAATTCAGTTCCTGATGTTCGGATGCAATCGTCTCGGACCGGGGACGGAACCAGACATTGCAAAACGCATCGACGTCGCTGGCGTCAAACAGGCGCCATCCCTCGACCCTGTGCTGAAGATCATACAGCTGGTGCGGATCAGTCGCTTCACCCGGCGGTGTTACTTCATAATAGGGCTTGAAGGCTGCGAAAATTTCATCGGGCTCGTTGACGAAATCCAAGACGAAGGTGTCTTCCTTGCCGGACGTCATTCGATTGAGCCGCGATAGGGTCTGAACCGCCTGAACGCCGGCTAGCCGTTTGTCGACATACATGGTGTGCAACAGGGGCTCATCGAACCCGGTCTGGTATTTGTCCGCGACGAGCAGCACCTTGAATTCGTCTGAGGCGAATTTCTCCGGCAGCTCGCGTTCCTTGATGCCGTTATTCATCCCGACTTCGGTGAAGCTGACGCCGGGAATGTCATCATCCCGGACCTCGCCGGAGAAGGCCACCAGAGAGCGGATATCATCATATCCGTGTGCCTTGATGTAGTCGTCAAAAGCCCGCTTGTAGCGCACCGCGTGAAGCCGTGATCCCGTTACGACCATCGCCTTGGCGCGCCCGCCGATCTTGTGGCGCGTGGATGAGCGGAAATGCTCCACGATGATCTCGACCTTCTGGCCGATATCGTATGGGTGGAGCGAGACGAACCGGCCCAGCGCCTTGGCCGCTTTTCGCTTCGGCACTTCGGGGTCATCCTCG
>JAYKJC010000892.1:0-1104 GCA_035285885.1 Leptolyngbyaceae cyanobacterium
CTGCCATTGGCGGGAGCGGCGTCAGTTTGACCCGCGACAAGACTTGATTCAAGCGCCGCAGCAATCCGGTATCGTGGACGTAGGCGTTCAGGATGCGTTCCCGAGCGAACAATCCGATGAACTCCGCCAGTTGCGGGATCGGTTTTCCAGCAATCTCTTCAACCTGTTGAGCCACCCCCTGGGCATCGACCTCCGGGAGAATCGAACAGTACACGTCGTACTTTGCCGGGTAACGAGAGATCAGCACGGCATCGAGCAGCATCTCGGTGACGATGTGCCCGAGAAATCCGCAGCGAAACCCGTCGCTGCCAGCCAATCCTCGCCGAAACAGGAGCCCGACCTCAGCCGAAACTTCCGCAAAACCCCGCGTCCGATGAAACCAGTCGTCGTCATCGAAATGCCGCAAAGTTCCCGCGACGAGTTCCGCCGTCATCGTCTGATCGCGAGTGTCGTGCGGCTCCAGCAGTTTGGGCCGCAATCTCACCTTGCGATTCACGACCGAAAGCCAGTCCGGCAGCGCGGTTCCGGCGACAAAATAAGGCCGGTCAAGATGGGGCAGGGCATGCGTAAAGTAGTTCACCGAACCTATCGAGCCCCCTCGGAGTCGCTGGCCGAGCCCCTCGACATTCAATTGCGACGGTCTTGCGAGAGCGCCACGGCAGCAGGGAGATTGATCGTCCCTTCATAAATGGCTCGTCCCACGATAGCACCCACCAACTTCGGTTGCCGGCGCGCAATCGTCAACAAGGCCTGCACATCATCCAGCGTGGTCACCCCTCCCGAAGCAATCACGGGGAATCCGAGTTCGCACAGCCGTTCCATGTCGTCCAAAGTACCCTGGTCAACTCCCTGCATCATTCCATCGTTGGCGATGTTCGTGTAAATCACCGCTGCCAGGGGTTCCCCTCGAAACTGTTCCGCCAGGGAAAAGGCTGAGGTTTGCGAGACATCGAGCCAACCGGCCGTGGCGACCATGCCGTCGCGGGCATCGAGTCCCAGGGCAACGCGTCCCGGAAATCGCTGGACCAGCTGACGGAACCAATCGGGTTCCTTGAGCGCCTGGGTCCCGATGATGATCCGATCGATCCCCACGTCCACAAGCAT
>JAYKJC010000893.1:0-2463 GCA_035285885.1 Leptolyngbyaceae cyanobacterium
TTGATACTATTATCGAAGAAACAAAAAGAAAAAGCGCATTAATTAACGGACTTGCTATTGATTGGCAATACATTCAGCAATTAGTACCGCAAGTTTTAAATGATGAAAATGCAAGATCAGCACCTGATTTTAAAGTTGCGTGTAATAGTTTAAGGAAAATTCTTGATAGAACCGAAGAAGGAATAAAAGAATTAAAAATTATAGTACCTGCTTTTCCTGAGGAATAAAAAAGGAAAAATAAATGGGGATTTTTATTGATTATCCTGTTAATCCTTTTTCTGGTCTTACTTCTACTCCTACAACCATTTTAGCAACGGGAAGCGGATTAAATCTGCACTCGTTGCAGGTTAATAGTATTACTATATGCAATAGGGGAGCTCAGGATATAAGGTTTAATTTAAAAAGACAAAGGATAGGAGATACTGCTGTTACAACTTTTATAATTAATCAATTTGAAATCAAAGCTTATGAAACTGTAGACGTTATGGAACGATTAGGCTTGCAGATTTTTTTAGAATATAGCTTAGCTCCAAATCCTATTATTGCTGATAGTTTAATATGTTTCTCTAACGGCTATACGCAAATATTTGATTGTGAGGTTAATTACACAAGGTTAAATGACTTACCGCTGCCCCCTCCTTGATTAACACAAAAATCAAATTACAAAAATTTGTGGTATAATATAACTAATTAAAAGTTTCTGCGTAACTTAAAAACGCAAGCTGGGTTTATCGTTCTTATCCATAAAAGAATCTTAACAATTTTTATAAAAATTTTAAGAGGATTTTATGCCAAAACCAGCAATTACACGTGTCCCAAATCTGGCAATCACACCAGTTTCAACTAATAAAAATAACGGGCTTTATGCGCCACAATTAACTACTGCTCAAATTACAGCGATCCCAGCAGCAGCAGTTGCTAATGGTGGTATTGTATTCAATACCACTACTGAGCAATTTCAGGGATATCAAAATAACACTTGGAATGTTTTAAATACTGGTGCTTCTTCTTTTGTTTTAAAACGTACAGCTACTGCTGTTGATTATCAGGTTTTAGTTACAGATGTTATTATTGGCGTTGATACAACAGGAGCAGGTCGTACTATTACTTTACCACTTGTTGCCAATACCACTGTAGGACAGGTTTTTATTATTAAAGATGAAACCAATAATGCAGGAACAAACAATATTACTATTGCCAGAAATGGAGCTAATATAGATGCGCAAGCCGCAAATAAAACAATCAATCAAAACTCTGGATCATTAAGATTATATTCAACTGGAGCAGCGTGGTTTACAATATAATGAATCCTGCACTTTTAAATTACTTACAAACTCAAAATAGCCAGAGCCAAGGGACTCCTGATAATCAAATGCAAGGGATGGGGCAAGCTGTCTCTGCCCTTCAGGGGAATTACAACCCTTTTGACACTGGAATCAGTAGGGCTATTGAAAGTGCAAGGGCTTCACTTGGTATGACCCAAAAACAGCAGGATAAAGCCCTTAGAAGCTCAATGCTTGCTTTTGCTGACAATATGTCTCAGCAACCAAAAGAGCGTGGTTTTTTTAATAACTTTGCATCTGTTGGTAGAGCCATGGCACCTGCTCTTACTGCTTATGATCAGGAAGAGTCAGCAGCTTTAAATGAAAACAACGTGCTTGCTAATCAGATTTTAAAGTATCAAGCACAAGAACAGCAAAGGCGTGCTCTTGAAGAACACAGAGCTTGGCAAAGGCAACATTCAGAGGCACAGCTAGAAGAACAAAGAAGACATCATAATTTAATGGCTCAAAAAAATAATCCAGCAATGAATGTTAACATTGGAGGACTCGGTGAAAACTTTATACCGATAGGAAGTAAAACAGAACGTTCTTTATATACTAAAGATAAAAAAGCACTTGGGACAGCTTTGCATGATCTTGAGGAAGTTGAAGAAAAATATAAAGCGTTTAGAAAAAAGTATAAAGACAATGTAGCTGATCCAATGTCTCCTTATGGCAAAATTGCCAATCCTGTAAAAGATTTTTTTGGTAAGATTGCTGATGCTAAAAAACTTCGTGAAGAAACTGCTGAACGTAAAGATTTAAATGGTCAGCTTAGTGCATTTCAAATAAAAGCTGAAAACTCTTTAAGGGGTGGTGGTACATTAGGCCCTAAGCTTGTTCAGTTATTCAATGAAATGTCGATCTATCCTAAATTAGAGGACGACACACCTGAGGAGTTTGAGAAAAAAATAGCTAGATTAAAAAAAGAACTTACCACTAACTATAACGCCGCTAACTCAAGTTTAAAATATAACGTACATATTGATCCTTATCAGTTAAGTAATTTTGAACAAGAAGCTCAAGGACAAGAAGAGGGTATTGTTCCTGATTCTACTTTAGATACGGATAATGAAGAAATACCAATGATTGATCCGCAAGGCAACCCTGTTTGGATAAAACTAACAGACAGGCAAGCAGC
>JAYKJC010000894.1:0-1491 GCA_035285885.1 Leptolyngbyaceae cyanobacterium
CAGCTGGTCGATGGCGTCGCAGAGGAGCCAGTCGACCTCGGTGGCATAGGCGGGCTCGGTGTAGTGAAGGGCGGGGAGCTCGGCACCGACCGAGGCCGTGATCGTCGACTGGTGGGCTCCTCCCTCGGGGGCGAGCGTCACGCCCGAAGGGGTCCCGGTGACGATGAAGCGAGCCCCGTTGTAGAGGCCGTAGATCAGGGCGTCGAGGCCCCGCAGCACGAAGGGGTCGTAGACGGTGCCGACGGGGAAGAGCTGCTCGCCGTGGTGGTCGTGGCTCAACCCGAGCTGGCCGAGCAGCATGAACAGGTTCATCTCGCTGATGCCGAGCTCGATGTGCTGGCCGGTGGGCCCGGGCGCCCACCGCAGGAGGCGGTCCGCCCCACCGTGGTCGTCGCGTTCGACGTGGGAGTAGACACCGGTCTTGTTGATCCACCCGCCGAGGTTGGTCGAGATCGACACGTCGGGTGCGGTGGTGACGATCCGCTCGCCGATGTCGTCGACGTCGGCCAGGCTGGCCAGGACCCGCCCGAACGCCTCCTGGGTCGACAGGGCACCGCTCGTGACCGGGGGTCGGGCCATCTCCGGCACGGCCGGCCGGGCCCGGGGCACCGGTCTCGGGTTGTTGAGGTCGCCCCCGACCGACGCGCAGAGCCGACCGGCCGGCGAGTCGGGATCGAACCGGTCCCACTCGGTCGCTTCGTCGAGGCCGACCCGACGGCGGACATCGTCGATCTGGTCGGCGGTCAGGAGCGCGGCGTGGTTCAACGCGTCGCCGGCGATGGGCAATCCCCACCCCTTGATCGTGTAGGCGAACACGACCGACGGCTGATCGACCGCCCGGTCACAGGCGGCGAAGGTGTCGAGCAGGAGGCCGAGGTCGTGTCCGCCGAGGTCGGTGACCAGGCGGGCGAGCTCGTCGTCGTCGAGGGCCTCGACGCATCGCCCCACGGCGGCGTCGGCACCGTCGAGGAACTTGGCCCGCAGTCCTGGGGGGTCGAGGGCGAACAGCGCCTGGTAGGCCTCGTTGGGCATGGCGTCGATGTGGGCTCGCAGCGCCTCCCCACCCGGTTCGGCGAACGCCGCGGTCAGCCGCGAGCCGTACTTCGCTTCGGCGACGTGCCACCCCGCGTCGGCGAAGAACCTCTTGAGTCGGATGGCGGCGATGTCGGGGATGACCCGATCGAGGCTCTGGCGGTTCAGGTCGACGACCATCGTGAAGTTGCCGAGCCCCTGGGTGGCGGGGTCGGCGATCGCCTCCCACACATTGCCCTCGTCGAGCTCGGCGTCACCGACGAGGGCGATGAAGCGGGCCGCCGGCTGGTCACCGAAGTGGGAGTCGACGTAGCGACGGGTCAGCGCCGAGAACAACGGCGCCACCGCACCGAGGCCGACCGATCCGGTGGAGAAGTCGGCGACGTCGGGGTCCTTGGTGCGCGACGGGTAGGCCTGGAGGCCGCCGAGCTGGCGCAGGGTGGTGAGGTAGGAGCGGTC
>JAYKJC010000895.1:0-1080 GCA_035285885.1 Leptolyngbyaceae cyanobacterium
CGTATGCAGGCGTTCGTGCAGACATCGCGCTCATGTTCTACGGTGACAAGTTGGGGATGATCCGTATAACCTTTGATCCGGATGACTTTTACACTGTTATCGATTCGTTGCACAAAAAATTTGGCGAGCCGGCAACAAGGAAATCAAAAACAGTCACCAACCGTATGGGTGCTGTGTTTGAGAATCAGATTCTGGAATGGATGAATGGTAGCGCCACCATTCGCGCAAAAAAGTATGCCTCGCGTGTTGACAAATCATCCGTAGAGGTTTTTATTGATTCTTACGTGACGGAATTCAACAAGCGAGACAACGCAAAAACTGATCGAGGCTCCATGGACATGTAAAGCGACCCAAGTTTGGGTTTTGGGTTTTGGGTGCATACCCATACCAGTAGTGGTTCCGCCGCCTGCCGCCCCCACGGCTGTCGGCGGTAGGGGTGGCGCAGCCCTGCATGCTCACCGCATCGCTGCGCCGCTCGGCCAGCGCCGCCAGTATCGACGGCAACCAAGGTTTTTGGGCCTTGTTGCAACAGATGCAAGTGCCTGTGCTGCCCAACACGGCCGGCTGCCACAGTGTGCAAGAGGTCATCACCACCTCTGAAATGGCGCGCGAAGTCTTCGCCACCGACTGGATCAAACTCGAACTCATTGGCGACGACTACACCCTTCAGCCCGACACCCTGCTGCTGCCCGAAGCCGCCGATGCGCTGATTCGCCGCGGCTTCAAAGTCCTGCCCTACGCCACCGACGACCTGGTGCTGTGCCAACGGTTGATCGACGTCGGCTGCCAGGCGGTCATGCCTTGGGCCGCACCCATCGGCACCGGCAAAGGCCCCATCAACCCCTATGCCCTGCGCCAGTTGCGCGAGCGTTTGACGGTGCCGCTCATTGTGGACGCCGGCTCGGGCCTGCCCTCGCATGCCTGCCAAGTGATGATGTACGGCGCGCCACAAAATTTTTTTGCATATTAGGGTTTATCCCTATAAAAAACCAAAAAAAGTACTTGACGCCACGCTAAAGCGTGTCATAATGGAGCACATGGACAGCACTGATGCAGTCCACCCGCCCAGGGGACCTGGGA
>JAYKJC010000896.1:0-1144 GCA_035285885.1 Leptolyngbyaceae cyanobacterium
GTTTCCCAACCATCGACTTCAAGGCAACCCTGATCGACGGCGCGTACCACGATGTGGACTCAAGCGTACTGGCGTTCGAGATTGCCGCACGTGCCGCCTTCCGCGAGGGTATGCCAAAAGCATCGCCCGTATTGCTGGAGCCGATCATGAAAGTCGAAGTCGTGACCCCTGAAGACTATATGGGTGACGTCATTGGCGATCTGTCCTCCCGCCGTGGTCAGGTACGTAATATGGACAGCCGTGGTAACGCCCGTGTGGTAGACGCCATGGTGCCGCTGGCATCCATGTTTGGGTATGTAAACACCCTGCGCTCCATGTCGCAAGGTCGTGCACAATATACCATGCAGTTTGACCACTACGAGCAGGTGCCAAGCAACGTAGCCGACGAGATTAAAAAGCAAGTCGCATAAAGACAAAGTAATAGTGTAATTATCGAACATATCTTCGGAGAAGTGATATGAGTAAAGAAAAATTTGAACGGACTAAACCGCACTGCAACATCGGCACGATTGGCCACGTTGACCATGGCAAAACATCGCTGACGGCTGCGATTACGAAAGTACTGGCGGAAGCTGGCCGCGCGCAATATCGCGCCTATGACGCGATTGATGCGGCACCGGAAGAAAAAGCGCGTGGTATCACCATTAACACCGCGCACGTGGAATATGAAACCACCAACCGCCACTATGCACACGTGGATTGCCCTGGTCACGCCGATTATGTGAAGAACATGATCACCGGTGCCGCGCAGATGGACGGCGCGATTCTTGTTGTATCTGCCGCTGACGGCCCAATGCCACAAACTCGCGAGCACATTCTACTGGCGCGTCAGGTTGGTGTTCCGGCGATTGTGGTTTTCTTAAATAAATGTGACATGGTCGAAGATGCAGAGCTTTTGGAGCTGGTTGAAATGGAAGTGCGCGAGCTTTTGTCGAACTACCAGTTCCCTGGCGATGATATTCCGATCATCCGTGGCTCTGCCCTGTGCGCCCTGGAAGATAAAAACCCAGCGCTTGGCAAAGAGGCGATCCTGAAGCTGATGGAAGCGGTCGATAGCACGATACCACAGCCGGAGCGCCCGCTGGATAAGCCATTTTTGATGCCGGTTGAGGACGTGTTCTCGATTTCCGGCCGTGGCACAGTG